>JAFYET010000047.1 GCA_017544125.1 Ruminococcus sp.
AGATCCTCTGCGTAAGCGGCAACTGCGACTTTACCGAGGAACATTTAAGCACCGATGTTGCCGTTGTGGGCGGCGTGAAGATATTCTTTACCCACGGGCACAGGCATGATGTGCGCTTTACCAACGCAAAGGTGCGCTTAAAGGGCAAGGAGCTGGGTGCGAAGATAGTTCTCTACGGGCATACCCACTGCCGCTACTATGAATACATAGACGGCATACATCTTCTGAACCCCGGCAGTGCTGCGCAGCCCCGTGACGGGCTGCCGCCGAGCTATGCTTTTATCGACATAACACCAAAGGGCATTATGTGCGCCCATGTTGACTTATAATATGCAGAAAACCGAAAAAGGGTGATTGCGGTGAAAGACCCCAACAAGGCAAAGGGAATAATGTATGTGATTATGTTTGCGGGCTTTGTGCCTTTCGGCATAGGCAGTGCTTTTATGGAGGATATACCGTGGCTTGCTGTGATATTTTTTCTGCTGGGCGGTGCGCTGTTTATTGCCTCGCTCGTTTACGGCATAAAAAACGTCAGATGCCCTCACTGCGGGCAGATTCAGAACCTGAAGCTCTGGCCCATAACCACCTGCCCCTACTGCAAGAAGAGAGTTGACAGGCTGTATTAAAAGCGTGCTGTGGTTTATCGCAGCCGAGTAACGGGGGATAGATATGACGGACAGATACGGCGACATAAAAAAGCGGCTTTTGGAATATGCCGCAAAGGACGGGGACATAGAGTGCATAGCCGCTATCGGCTCGAGCACGAGGGCAGACATAACAGCCGATGAATACTCCGACCTTGATTTGTTTATAGTGACCAAAAATACGGACAGCTGGCTTTCGGGCGGATACCCTGCAAGGCTTGGCAGCGTAAGCATTGCTTTCACCGAGCCGACACTCGGCGGCGGAATGGAATACAGAGCCATCTACGATGATGACAGAGATGTTGATATGATAATACTGACACCTGTGCAGTTTGAGGCGTGCATAAAGGACGGCACGGCGCAGTGGGTGATGAACAGAGGGGTCGAGCTTCTTGCCGATAAGTCGGGCTTTGGCTCGCTGATAGAGCAGTATGTGACCCGCAAAACAGACCCGCCGCATATGAGCGAGGCTGAGTTTATAAACATGGTGAATGACTTTTACTTCCACAACATATGGGCGTGCAAAAAGCTCAGGCGAGGTGAGCTTTGGAGCGCTAAGATGTGTGTAGACAGTTACCTTAAAAAGCACCTGCTAAAGATCATCGAGCTTTACTGCTATAACAAAAACGGCACCGATGTTTGGCACGACGGGCGGTTTTTAGACAGCTGGGCTGAGGGCTTTATACTCGATGAGCTTAAGGGCTGCTTTGCACATTACGACAAGGCTGACATCAAAGCTGCCCTTGATGCCACTCACAGGCTGTTTGCAAGGCTTGGAAGAGAGTGTGCGCAGATGCTTGGGTTCACATACCCCGAGAGTGCTGAGAAATGCGCCGGAAGATATCTTGAAAATGCCGAGAATTAACAATATATACATTGACAAAAGGCAATGAAAGTGATATAATGATTTCTCGTAACGACAGTTCGTTTGCGCCATCCTGTCGATAAACAAAACCAGGGCAGTTGATATGAAGCTATACATGGGGGTGAGCCCCTGTGTTTTCTTTGTGCGCTGCTTTATGCGGCGCTTTTTTTATGGAGGTTAGTTTATGAATAAACTCGTGACATCTGCGGCATTTGACAGCGCACATTTTCTTGCGGGGTATAAGGGCAAGTGCAGAAATATACACGGTCACCGCTGGACGGTAAGGGTAACTGTCTGCGGTGATGAGCTTATACCCGAGGGCGAGAAGAAGGGAATGCTTATTGATTTTGCAGACCTGAAATCGGCAGTAAGGGCGCTTGCTGACAGGCTCGACCACACGCTTATATATGAAGCAGGCAGCTTAAAGGCTGCGACCCTTGCGGCTTTTAAGGACGAGGGGTTTGCGCTTACAGAGGTGCCGTTCAGACCGACAGCCGAGAATTTCGCAAGGTTCTTTTTTGATGAGCTCAAAGGTGCAGGTCTTTCGGTTTGCAGGGTGGAGGTCTTTGAAACGCCTGACAACTGTGCTGTATACGAGGTGGAAGCATGAGCAGCTTAAAACTTGTTGAGAGCTTTGTGAGCATAAACGGCGAGGGGCAGATGGCAGGGGCTTTGGCGCTGTTTCTGCGCTTTGCAGGCTGCAACTTAAGATGCGACTGGTGTGACACCTCCTGGGCGAATGAGAAGGACACGAAATACGAGCTTGCGAGCATTTCACGCCTTTGCGGTATCGCAAGGCAGGCAATAGAGCAGCAGGGTGTAAAGTGCGTTACCCTCACGGGCGGCGAGCCGCTTTTGCAGGAGGGGATAGGGGAGCTTATAGAAGCCCTCACCAAGCTCGGGCTGCGTGTTGAGATAGAGACTAACGGCTCGGTTGACATTGCACCCTTTATGAAAAGGTGCAGACCAGTGTTTACCGTTGATTACAAGCTGCCGTCAAGCAAGATGGAGCGGCATATGTTTACCGACAACATTGCACTTTTAAAGGATTGGGACTCGCTCAAATTCGTATGCGGCTCGGTGCAGGACTTAAATAGGGCAGCGCAGATAATAGAGCAGTATAAACCGCAGTGCAGGGTGTTTTTAAGCCCGGTATTCGGCAGAATAGACCCTGCGGATATGGTGGAATTTATGAAAGAGCATAAGCTCGGCAGCGCAAGGCTGCAATTACAGCTTCACAAGATAATATGGCACCCCGATGCAAGGGGAGTATAAGGAGATAACAATGGACAGAGAAAAAATGGAATACCACATAAGAGGGCTGCTTGAAGCGATAGGCGAGGACCCCGACAGAGAGGGCTTGAAAGAGACACCTGCAAGGGTTGCGGCTATGTTTGAAGAGGTGCTCGAAGGCACTAAATACACAAACCACGAGATCGCTAAGATGTTTGGCAAGACATTCTCGGCGGAGGACATTGGTGCTGATGAGGCGATAGTGATGAAGGACATTACCGTGTTCAGCTACTGCGAGCATCACATGGCGCTTATGTATGATATGACGGTGAATGTAGCATACATACCCAAGGGCAGAGTACTGGGGCTCAGCAAGATAGCAAGAATATGCGACATGGCGGCAAAGAGGCTGCAGTTGCAGGAGAGGCTCGGGCGTGACATAGCGCAGATAATTGCCGAAGCCACAGGCTCAGACGATGTGGGGGTAACTATCAGGGGCTCACACAGCTGTATGACCGCAAGGGGCATAAAAAACGCATCAGCCCGCACCGAGACAAAGACATACCTCGGGCGCTTTAAGACAGAGCAGAGCCTTAAAGACCTGCTCGTATGATATGGGGTAGATGCTATGGAAAAACGAACTGAGCCAAAAACGATAAAACGAAAGGATTACATAAAGGTACTCATACTATTAGGGGTAATGACTATTGCGATGCCGCTGGTGCTTTTTCTCAAAGCGTATATGAGCGGCTTTGGCGCACGCTCACTCGGCACACCCCAGGAATGCACAGCGATAAGCATAAAGAGCGTATCAAAGGGCAGGACCTCAGAGTATGTAACAACATTTGTGACAGAGAGCGGCACGCAGGTAGAGGCGGCTACAACGAACAAAGACTACGTCGGCAGAAAGACGACCCTGCTTGTATATGAAAAAGAGGGCGCTCGACAGGAATTCGAGCTGCCGAAGATCACGATGATATATTACGTAATGATAGGGCTTATCGTGGTGTGCTGGGGGTCGTTTTTATACTACCGCATCACAAAGAAATTCATAGTTATCAAGGAGTAATGATATGAAAGCACTTGTATTGTTTTCGGGCGGGCTTGACAGCTCGACCTGCCTGGCGCTTGCGATAAAGGAACACGGAAGAGATAACGTCTTAGCACTTTCTGTATTTTACGGGCAGAAGCACGACAAGGAGATAGCTGCTGCAAGTGCTGTTGCCAAGCACTACGGCGTTAAGTGGCAGATTCTTGACCTTGCAAAGATATTTGAGGGGTCAGACTGCACGCTGCTAAAGGGCAGCGAGGGCGAGATACCCAAGGAGAGCTACGCCGAGCAGCTGACAATGACACAGGGCAAGCCCGTATCGACCTACGTGCCTTTCAGAAACGGGCTGTTTTTATCATCAGCGGCGAGCATTGCGCTTTCAAACGGCTGCTCTTTGATATACTACGGCGCACATTCTGACGATGCGGCAGGCAACGCCTACCCCGATTGTTCGGAGAAGTTCAACAACGCCATGAACGAGGCGATATTCACAGGCAGCGGTGAGCAGCTTAGCATAAAGGCACCCTTTGTGGGCATTACCAAGGCTGATGTGGTTAAGCTCGGGCATGAGTTGGGCGTACCATTTGAGCTGACCTGGAGCTGCTACGAGGGGGGAGATAAGCCCTGTGGCGTGTGCGGCACCTGCCGTGACAGGGCGGCAGCCTTTGAGAAAAACGGGCTTACAGACCCGCTCATGGGTTAGTTAACAGTTAACAGGTAACAGCTGAGGTGCGCCTGCGGCGCAATATGCCCATTCGGGCGATGAATTACGAGCATATATACAAGGAGAAAACAAGATGGCAGGAAGAAATGATAACGAAAAGGGCAGCATAACACTTCTCGGCTCGCAGGGGACGAAATACGGCTTTGAATACTCGCCGCAGGTGCTGGAGACTTTCCCGAACAAGCACCCCGACAGAGACTACTTTGTCAAGTTCAACTGCCCCGAGTTCACATCGCTTTGCCCGATAACAGGGCAGCCTGATTTTGCGACGATATACATATCCTACGTGCCTGACATAAAAATGGTAGAGAGCAAGTCGCTTAAGCTCTATCTGTTCAGCTTTAGAAACCACGGCGACTTTCACGAGGACTGCGTAAACATCATCATGAACGACCTTATAGCACTTATGGAGCCAAAATACATCGAGGTATGGGGCAAGTTCCTGCCCCGTGGCGGCATATCAATTGACCCTTACTGCAACTACGGCAGGAAAGGTACCAAGTGGGAGGCTGTTGCATGGGACAGGCTGACGCACCACGATATGTTCCCCGAGGAGGTAAACAACAGGTGATGTGAGTGCATTGCCGAAAGCATAAAGCACAAAATATTGGACAGTAAGAATAAAACAGCCGAGCAGGCTTTCCGCCAAAAATGGGGGAGCCGGCTCGGCTTTTGCTATGCTGTTATATTTCATCATCGCTGTCAAGCCCGTGATTTAGCACGTTGTTATAGGCTTCGTTGGCTTTCAGGCTTTCTTTTCTGTCACGCCACCTGTCGATGTCGCTTTTTATAGCTATCATCTCATCTGCGATAAGCTCGATGCTTTCGGGTCTAACGTGGTAAAGGTATGAAGTCATGCGCTCGATGCCCTTGGGGCTGCCTATATCACGGGCTACCATATCACCGAGCTCGGCAGGGAAGCCGAGGCTTGTGAGAGCTTTTATAAGCCTGTCATAGGCGCTGCGCCAGTTTGATTTACTGTCCATATTTTATCCCTCAATCATTTCTGTAATAACAAGGCTGTCAGGCTCGGCGTGGCAGGTGAAAAACAGCACCCGAACACCCGCTGCCTTAGCATCGGCAAGCGCCTTGGCAAACTCAGCGTGGGTAGCGGTATTGGGGCGCACCTCTTTAACGCCGTCTGTCTGTATAACAAAGCCTATTGCCGCATTGAAGCCCTCGCTGCCGGCTTTTATAAGCTCACGGATATGCTTTACCCCACGCTCGGTGGGCGCATCGGGGAAGTAGCCGATACCGTCAATTTCAAGAGTGCAGCCCTTGATTTCGAGGAGGTATTTTTCCTTGCCTCTCTCCATATAAAAATCTACCCGTGAGCTGCCGTAGGTATACTCGGGGATAATCTTATCAAAGCCCTGCGCATCAAGCCATTCACTCATGACTTTATTGGGTGCCTGGCTGTCGATGTTAAAGAGCGCACCCGTGCTCTTACGCACTGCGACCAGGTCATATCTTGTCTTTCTGCCCGCTGTTTTAGGCTCGGTCAGCCACACCTCGCAGCCAGGTATCAGCAGCTCTTTACAGCGCCCCGTGTTCTTGACGTGGACGGTCTCTTTCTGCCCGCCCAGCTCCACCTCTGCGATAAAGCGGTTAGGGCGGGAGAGGAATATGGCTTTAGTGATGTTTGGGTAGGTCATGGGGTGCTCCTTTATACTTTGTGGGTTTTGTCAAGATATATTATAGCACAATTCGGGCGGGGTTGCAAGTAATGATGTATATAAAAAGAAAAAGCCCTGAAAGGCGTGGCTGCGCCGTTTCAGAGCTATGTTGGTGGTGCGGATGACAGGACTTGAACCTGCACACCTTACGGCATTAGAACCTAAATCTAACGTGTCTGCCAATTTCACCACATCCGCAAAAAAAGTGACCCACAAGCTATGGGTCGGTGGCACCCCCAACAGGAATCGAACCTGTAACTGCCCCTTAGGAGGGGGCTGTTATATCCGTTTAACTATGGGGGCTCAAATACAGCATAGATATTATACCACAAACTGACGCAAAAATCAAGCCCTTTTTGAAAAAAATCTCAAAAAATCAGAAAAGAGGGTTGCCACGCAGCATACCCTCAATTCCATTGCCCTCTTTAGTAACCGTCTCGCCTTACGATTACCGCCATATGATATTATATCACAGCGCCGCAGTTTTGTCAAGTGCTTTTTACAAAGTTTTCAAGCAGCGCCCTGCACCCGGCATAGATATCATCAAAGGCTACATCAAAGTTTCCGGAATACCAGGGATCGGTCACATCACGCATTTGCCCTGTGTATTCGAGCAGCTTGTGTATCTTGCCCTCATCGTCGCCCTCAAAAATCCGTGTGAGGTTGCGCAGGTTTGATGAGTCCATAACCACAAAGAGGTCGTATTCATCATAGTCCTGCTTCTGCGCTCTGACCGCCCTGCGGGAGCTGAACGGCACACCCCTGCGGCGCAGCTCGTCCTTTGCGGGCGGGTAGATGTCATTGCCCGCCTCTTCATAGCTCACAGCGCAGGAGCTTATCTCAAACTCGCTTTCCAGCCCCGCATCACGCACGAGCTTTTTCATTATGAATTCTGCCATGGGGGAGCGGCAGATGTTCCCGTGGCAGACGAACATTATTTTTATCATTTTGCATCATCACTTTCACATCATTTTCGCTTCTTTATTATACCATAAAACAGTGTGCCTTGCAATGCCGCAGGAGCGACTTTTGTTCGTTCATATATTATTTACATAAAAATGCTATAATACCCTAAGCTATATGTCAGCTTTTTGCATTTTCAGCTGACTTATATAGGTGAAACGTTTCAAAAGTGAGGTGACTGCTTTGAATGATAAAGAACTGTTAGAACTGTTAAAGACCGACCCGCAGAAAGGGCTTGCAGAACTTGTGCAGTATTATGGCAGATACATACTTAAAATTGCACACAACAAACTCAGTGACGTGTGTACGCACGAGGATATTGAGGAAGCGGTCAGCGATATACTTTTGCTGTTTTATAAAAGTGCCGAAAAGTCAGGCTTTGAGATAAAAAGCGTTAAGGCATATATCTCGGTGATAGCCGCAAGGCATTGTGTCAACGTGTTTGAGAAAATGTCAAGACGGCAGGCTCACGTTTCCTTTGAGGATATCTCAGACACAGTGGCTGATAAGGAGTCCGATCTCGAGGCGTTAAGGATTGCCGAGGCGGTAAAGGCACTCGGTGAGCCCGACAGCGAGATATTTATCAGAAAATATTTCCTCGGGCAAAAGAGCACCGAGATAGGGCAGCAGATGAACATGAAGGCTAACACGGTAGACAAGCGCATATCACGAGGGCTTGTTAAACTTCGTAAAATGCTGGAGGACGAAACGTTATGAAAAATGAGATATTTGATATGATGTGCGGCCTTAGTGTTAAGGACGCAGAGTTGTTTTCGGGCGAGATAGAAAATGCTGTATCGTCGCTGTCAAATGACGGTGATGAGCAGACAGAGAGAATACTTTCATCGCTGATGAAAAAGGCGGGGGTTGGCGTTGTCGGGATAATTGCCGATACACGCACCGGGCTTCCCCATACCGAGCCTGAGGAGGAACAGGAGCCGCAGCCATCTCCGAAAGTAAAGCGAAACCTTTTGCCTGTCGGCATATTTGCAGCGGCAGCAGCGGCTGTGCTGCTTATTATCGGCATGGGCAGTCTTGGCGATAAGGACGAAGATATAGATGTGGATTTAGAGCCGGTTGCCCCTGCAAGCACAGATGAACATGAAGGAAATGGCGGCTCGACAATGGACCAGGTAAAGTGGGCTGTTGTGGATGAATATGAGAATGACCCAGAGGGTGCTTTGTATAACTATTTCACAAGCGATATCACTGTGGGCGGTAAAAAGCTCACCCTGCCGTTAACGGTAGGCGAATTGAAAAAGTATGCTGACCTATATAGTGTGACCCCCTATGATGGCACAAGATGTATGCTTATTTTCAATGACAAGCAAAGTGAGGAACCCTGTCTTACGGCATATATCAACAGCGCACAGCCAAAGGATGAATCATGTATAAAAGAGATATTTGTAGGCAAAGAGCATACTGCTGACAGCGTTTTGCTGGGAAGCGTAAATGTCGGAATGGACATTACGTCATTCACCGAGGAGTATGAAAATAACGAGTGTTCAAAGTTTTACAGCATTGACGGCGATGGACTGACCTCTTTCTGTGTCAAAAACAAGTTGGGATATTATATTGACTTTGACTTTAAAAACAACAAACTCAATGCCATTCGCCTTGTGATGCGTGAGGGCGGCGGTGATGCTGACAGCGAGAGGATGATCCAGACTGATAAAACAGAAACTACAAGCTACGCTGAATTAGAACTGCACAGTAACGAAATGCCCGTCTACACCAATGAGCAGGCAGATGCGTTGATCGACAAGGGCATTGCTGAATATGAGAAAAGCGGCAAACGCATTATAGATACACAGAAATATGTAAGTGAAATAGAAAACGGCACCCTTGATATGAACTCACTTGAAGCGAAAAGCTATATCTATCATATGATGCTCAACAGCATAGACTATTTCACCGCTGCCGAGGGTGATATGGTCTATTCGATGCCAAATGGCGAGGGTGCGGTCTATGAATTTGCGACGGATATGCAAAGCGGCAATTCATATGAGCGTGTGAGTGGTTCACAGACTAATACCGAGCGATATGTTACAGGCGAAATGCTGTATGAAGTCGACCCTGATACAAAGACCTACACGACTATGCACTGCACGCAAGCCCCCGACTATGTGCTCGATGACGGTGACAGAAGGATAATGACAGATACAGGCGAGGGCATAACATACAATCGCAACGACCTGACGAATCTAGGCGTTGCAGGCAACAGCTGCCTCTTCCCGCAGCAATATGCAGCAAAGTATCTCTTTGACTTTGACAAATGGAGCATTGACCGCATAGGTGACGGCTTTGGCAGAACGGCGGCTTATATAACGGGCGATGGTTTTGATATGAAAATTGACCTGAATACTGGCATAATGCTCAGCTATTCAAAGTTTGACGGGCAAGGTCAGCCTACGGGCTATATTCTTGTAAATCACTTGAAGATAGACAGCGATATAAAGGTCAAGACGTTTGATAATAACAGCGGTTATACGCTTGAAACAAAGTCGATCCCAAATCCTGTGTGAACAGAGAATAGAGCAGCAAAAGAGTAAATGATAAGACCGATTGTGTAAGCAATCGGTCTTATCTGCATATTAGCACATTATTGTTGGGTTGAAGCGACTCAACAAGGATAGCCCTATCCTTTTACACTATCAACACTCCCAAACCCCTTGACATTTTTAACAGCCGCTTTATCCACCTCGGTAAAATAGCAATTAAACCGTGTGTACCATTCATCATCAGTGATCCTGCCGTCGGGTATTATTTCACGGCTGCTTGTTTTAACGGCAGCTGTCAGCTTGTTGTTCTTTTGCTTCAAAGTAACCTTCTCGGTCTTTGCGAGTACGAAAGATGCATTAGCCCCCTCTGTCACAGCCATTGAATAGATAAGAGCGTTTTTCCCAAAAAATGCGGCATCGTATTCTTTCAGCTGTTTGATGACCTTGCTGCGGTCAGTTGCCCCGATGCCCTTGGGGTATTTTTGCTTGATGTATTTTATCAGGTCGTTGTGCTCATCTATACTCTTAATAACAACGATACTATCAAGAGAGGCATAGCTGTCATATTCCGGGTTGCCCTCTCCGGGCACATTATATACGACCGCATTTGATCTAAACATTATATCCTTAGCAGGGGAGACCGTCACAGCTTTACTTGATTTTCCCCAAAGCGTTTGTCCGTTTGCTTTTTGATATGCCCTTACCTTGTATTTGTATTCTTTTCCGCTTTTAAGCCCTGTCAGCTTATAGCCTGTAGTGGTATTCCTGGGTATAGTTATGACCTTGCTATACTTCTTTGTGCCGGTGTTATAAACATAAATGCGGTAGCCCTTTGCATTATTCACCTTATCCCAACTAAGCTGTGCGGCTGTAGATGATAATGAATTTGATTTGACATTTTTCACCTGACCTGGTGCTTTGTCTGACGCACTAACGGCTATAGCAGTATCAAACACATTGATATTCGCCGGCTGCATTGCAGCGTTACCAAAAACAAGGCTAAGAGCCAATGCGGTCGAGATCATCTTACGGATCATATAAACACTTCCTTTTCAAAATTTTAAATGGTTTTACATCTGAGTGTGCAGGCATTGTTGCCTTTTATGAATGAAAAAGCTCAAAAATAATGGTCACACCTTGGTAACATCTATCAGCTCCCCGTTTTTTTCAAAAACGAAGATATGCTCGTCAAACACTACTGTTCTGTACTTGCCGAAGGCTTTGAATTTGTCGTATTCATAGCTGTCAAGTGTATCACCGTTTGAGGTATCTTTGGTGTATATCTTTCCTTTGTAGTATGTGACGGTTTTTTCAGTGTCGGCGTATAAAACGACCTCGTATTGCTTGGTATATATCTCGCTTATTATTTCAAGGCTCTCAGAGTCGATAACACATACATTATCGCTCTTGTGACCGCTGAGATCGGCCGTGTCTTCATCATCTGTTCTGCGGGGATCATCGTTGCAATCTGTACCGATAAATACGATACTGTCATTTGATATATACAGCTGTTTGTTTAAATGACCTTTTGGCAGCAATAGCTTTTTGTTAATGCTATGCTCTTTGATATTATACTCATAAACAGCCCTTTGATCTGATGTTTCTTTGCCAGAAATAATTATACTTTCATCTGAAAACATAGGAATATAAGTGCAGTAATAAGAATCGGTCAGATAAAGCAGCTTTTCTTTTGTGTTTTTATCAAATACAGCAGCCGCATTTTTACCGATTTCCTGCGGGTCAGGCTCGTAAACAACATCAAACTCGTCAGCCCTCAGTATCCTGACCTTGTCATTTTGTCCATATTTACTTTGAAGCTCTATTATCTCGCCTTTGTCCTGAGGCTCTGATATCTCACCTGTTGCTTTTATCAATGTATGTGCAAACATTGACTTATCATAGTAAAGAATTGTCTTGTCAGCTACCACAAAGCCCATTATCTCACAAGGCAGCTCATAGCTTTCCGTCTTTGTAAAGCTCTTATCATACCCGATAACTGACCTATTATCATACACATACAAAGTATCATTTTGCGTGTAGATAAGCGGCTTGCCTGCGGTTTTTATTATCTGCTGATTGTCACAATACACCCCGTCATCGAGGGCATAGCAGTATTTGCCGTCAAATGAGCATATCATATTTTCAGGGCTGCGGACATTTTCTATTTCGATTTGCCGGCTTTGCCAGTTCTTATACATTACATACAAACCAAACGCCAATGACAATACAGCAATGACAATGACCGTTATCAAGACGATCTTAGTTTTACGAGACAATAACACCACTCCTTGTTTGGCTTGTTAGTAAACCGCAAAAGTATACAAAGCACTCCCGTCCTTCTTATTATACCACCGAGTATTCAGCTTGTCAAATCAGTTTTTTACTTTAGCTTCTTGATACAGCCTTTATCCATCTCATGCACTGTCTTTTATAGCACATCTATAAACTGCTTCGGTTAATAGTGTTTGTAAGAATGCATAGATTCTACGAGCCGGGTTTGTTGATTGTAACAATTATATGTCGCTGCCTTAGTGAAAACGCCTTACACACTCGTATAATATATAAAGGAATGATTTTCAAAAGGGAGGCAGAATACATGAAAAAAGTCTTATTATTCCTTATCGCAGTCTGCGCTATGATGACTTCATGCAAAAAGACAGACAGCGGCCAGGCGGAGACGGTAAACGAAAGCGTTTATGTGGGTTTTGACTGTACCGGGAGCTATACTGACAGCGGCGAGCTATATATAAATGATAGCAGCATACTCACCTTTGTTGACAGGCGATCGGGAATCAGCACGCCTCTTTGCTCAAAGCCTGACTGCAAGCATGAAGGCATATCTTCCACAAACCCAAAGCCGGAATGCAGCGCTTATGTTGAGGGCAGCTGCTATGCCCCTGCTATATACGGCGGCAAGCTGTACTTTATGTATACCCCCGATACAAAGGACAGCAGCTATGAGGGCTTTGGGGTAAAGATACTCTGCCGTGCAGACAAGGACGGCACTAACAGGCAGGAGATAGCAAGGCTCGATAATGCGCAGACAATAAGCTCGGCTGCTTACGGTGATGGTATGTTTGCCTGCGGTGTGTACAAGGATTTTGATGATAAAGGCGAAAGCCTTGAAAAGCGTGAGTGCTATGCCGCAGTTATCGACCTTGAAAGCGGCAGGATCTATAAAACGCCTGTGTATTCGGGCTATAGCGGGATAATCAGAAATATCACAATAGATAATACAAAGGTATATTTTTCATATACATACACCACAGAGCAGATAAGTAAAAATGACGAAGAATACATAAAAAGCATAATCATGACCGAGATAATATGTTTTGACCGCAGCGAGGGCACATACAAAGTGCTGTATACAGCGCATGGTGACTGCGCCGACATAGGCTATGGATATGCACTTATCAACGAAGACAAGCCCTGTACTATTGAACTGAGCACAGGGAGGATAACGACCCTTGACAATGGGCTGACAGCGTATAAGGTAACGGATAAGGGCATTCTTATGTATGATGACAGCTTTTATCTTTGTGACACAAATGGCGGCCAAAAGCCGCTTGAGGGAGATACTTTGTCGATAGCAGCGATAACCGACAGCTATATTTATGTCTTAAAAAGCGAGGGAAAAAACACCGTACTGGGAGTTATGGACAAAGGTGATTTTCTTAGCGGCAAAAAAACCGAGATAAAAAAACTGAGAGAGGTGTAAGGTATGAATGTGCTTAAAGGCACGGCTGTTATGCTTGCTGCGTGTATGTTCACGGGCTGCTCGGGAAATACCGTTTCTCAAAGCAGCTCACAGCCCGAGAGCCATACGCAAAGCGAACACACCGAGCATGAGGACAGCTATTATATAAAATGGGCTATACCCGACAGTATCAGCATTTCTGACAAGACACTTGGTGAGCTTAATGACAAACTGGAGGAAAAGTACGACCTCGGGGTGAGATTTATACCTCTGAGCGATATGGCAGACGGGGTGACATATCAGCATGAGCTTAGGGAGACCGATGCGGATATTGCATTTTTAGGCTTTGATGATGCGGGAGCAAAGCCCTGCGAGCAGCTGATAAGCGAGGGCTTGTTTGAGCCGCTTGATGAGTATTTAAAGGGCAGCGAGCTTTATGATGCTATCCCCTCGCAGCTGTGGGAGTGCTCGGTATATAACGGCAGCACATACGTTATACCAAACGAAACTGTGCAGGATATCGGCGTGAGTATTGTATTTGACCTTGACAGGATAGATAAAGAAAAAGCGGTGAGCTTTAACGGCGACATAACAAAGCTGCCCGAGCTTTTAGGTGACAAAGGTGTGCTTGGATACGGTATCTCGGGATTTGATTTTATGAGCTATTATGGACTTTATTACGCAGACGGGCGGCTTTATTCTGCTGACGGCGCACAGCAAGACCCGCTCGAAAATGAGGACGCACTTAATTGGCTCAAAATGATAAACACGCTGTTTTTAAGCGGCAGAGCCACAGATGATATAAATGCTCAGTGGTCGGTTTGCATCACCCGTGATACAACGCCCATAAGCAAGAAAAACATATACGCCTATAAGACTAAATGTATTATTGCGCCGAGGTTTTCTGCGACAACGGGTATTCTCAGATCAAGCAATGATAAGGAAAGAGCGTTTAAGCTGTTGCAGGCGGTACATCTTGACACCGAGATAGGTGATCTGCTTGTATATGGCAGCGATGTTCAGATCAAAGACGGTCAGGTATATGACGAAAACGATGAGCAGATAGACGGCTATGTCGCAAGGCTCGTATTCGGGACAAACACGGGGATTTTAAAAAACGGGGCTATGCTTATTAACTTTGACAGCTTTGAGGAGAGGAAAAAGTATTACGATGAGAATACTATCGCTTTTCCTTTGGCAGGAATACTGATCGAACCCGATGAGAGGGCGAAAGCATTTAACAGCTTATCGGAGATATACAAGAGCAAGGATATTGAATTTGATCTGCAGACTATAAGAACTAAGTTTATTAAAACAAGTACTTGATATCTATGCAATCACACAAGGATCGTATCACATGATAATGCGCCGAAAAAGCGCCGACCCAAATATCGAATACATAAAAAAGAAAATCACTGATCTACAATAATGAGGATAATATGAAACTTGAGATAAGTTCACTCACTAAAAAATACGGAAATATTACCGCCCTGGATCACTTCTCCTACACCTTCACTCCGGGCGTTTACGGTCTGCTCGGGCCTAACGGTGCAGGCAAATCTACGCTAATGAATCTAATCACCGATAACCTTAAACCCACATCGGGCAGTATTTCATTTGACGGGCAGGAAACTGCTAAAATGGGTGCGGAGTTTCGGCGGCTGATCGGATTTATGCCACAGCAGCAGGGGGTGTATCCGAGCTTTACGCTTGAGCGGTTTTTATGGTATATGGCGGCACTAAAAGGCATGAAAAAGCCTGACGCAAAAGCAGATATTGAGCGGCTGATAGGGCTTGTTAACTTGGCTGATGCACGAAAAAAACGGCTTGGCGGATTCTCGGGCGGTATGAAACAGCGGGCGCTTATCGCACAGGCAATGCTCGGCGACCCGAAGATAGTCATACTCGACGAGCCGACCGCAGGGCTTGACCCGAAGGAACGTATAAGAATACGAAACCTGATCGCCGAGATAGCATTTGAGAAGATAGTCATTATCGCCACACACGTTGTGCCCGATATCGAGTTTATCGCAAAGGAAGTTCTGCTGATGTCAAAGGGCAGGATAATCGACTCGGG
>JAFYET010000048.1 GCA_017544125.1 Ruminococcus sp.
GTCTTTGTAGTTGCGGGGTCTTCGAGCTGCTCGCAGACAGCCACCATAAAGCCTGATTCAATGAGCTTTTTTGCATATTCATCACAGGCATGGAAAGGCACGCCGCACATGGGCGCTCTGTCATCAAGACCGCAGTCTTTGCCTGTAAGAGTACGCCCTATTGCCTTTGATACAGCAACAGCATCATCAAAGAACATCTCATAAAAATCACCCACCCTGAAAAAGAGCACGTAATCCTTGTAAGCGTCCTTTATTTCAAGATACTGCCTCATCATAGGCGATAGTCTTGATCTGTCGATTTCATCTATCCTCATTGAAATAAGCCTCTCTGTCTGTCGATTTATCTGTTGCCCCGGGTATTATCAGCCGCAGCCGCCGCAGGAAGCGCAGCTGCCTGTGCATGACGATACGGGCGGCTCATCGGGAAGCTCCATAGGGTCCTTGCCGTTAGCCGAGTTTGTGATTATGTAGTTTACTGCTGTGAGCAGCTTTTCAAAGGCTTCCTTAGTTTCGTTATACTTTACCATGCAGGGGTTAGCCATTATCTGCTGATAAACCTCGCCTATCTCATCATCAAGGGTGGTGAGTATATCGGCGCTCTTGTCCTCCTTGCGCATCTCTTCATTGAGGGTGCGCCTTTTCATATTGAATATGCCTATGAGCCTCTGAAGCTCTGCATCATTGTCGTTAGCCCTTGCAGCATCAAAGAATGCTGTGTATCTCTCGTCCTGCTGTATAAGTGCGCCAAGCTCCTTGGCTTTTTCTATTACTGTCATTTTTACTCTGCCTTTCCTTTTGTTATTTCGCCAAACAATGCCCAGTTGGCAAATCTGTTTATCTTAACGGCAACAAACTGCCCTATCAGGCTTTCATCACCGTCAAATTCAACTATAATGCCTTCATCGTTCTTGCCCGTCAGCTGCATCTGCCTGCCCTTGCCTTCAACAAGCACGAGGGCTTCTTTGTCAACAAACCTTGAAAAGAGCTTTTCTATATTCTCACGCTGCTCGAGCAAAAGCTCACGCAGGCGCAGACCCTTTGTCTTGTCATCGGTATCATCAGGCATATTTGCAGCAGGTGTGCCGCTGCGCCTTGAATAAACGAATGAGAATATATTGTCATACCCCACACGCTTTATAAGCGCCTTGGTCATCTCAAACTCTTCCTCGGTCTCCCCCGGGAAGCCGACTATAAGGTCTGTCGTGAAAGAAAACCCGGGCATTCTGCTTCTTGCATAGTCGATTATCTTCAAGTAATCATCTGTAGTGTAGCGCCTGTTCATGGCTTTTAGCACCCTGTCAGACCCCGCCTGAACCGGCAGATGAAGCGTCTTGCATATGTGCCTGCTGTCTATTATGGTATCTATCAGCTCGTTTGTGGCATCTTTGGGGTGTGAGGACATAAAGCGTATCCTGTACTCCCCATCTATCTTGTCTATCTCACGCAAAAGTGCGGGGAAGCCGTAGCTGTATGAGTTGACATTCTGCCCGAGAAGCGTTATCTCCTTGTAGCCCTCATCTATCAGCTTTCTGACCTCATCAATTACCGCCTCGGGCTTTCGTGAGCGCTCACGCCCTCTTACATAAGGCACTATGCAGTAGGTGCAGAAGTTATTGCAGCCATACATTATCGGCACAAATGCCTTTATCCTGCTGTCTCTTATCTGCACGAAGTCTTCTGAAATGTCGGTGGAATTCTCACTCAGTTCAAATACACGCCGCTTGTCAAATATGACCGTACACAGCATCGCATAAAGCTCATTATAAGCGAATGTGCCGAACACAAGGTCAACCTGCCTGTATGAGCTTTTCACCTTGTCTGCTACGTGCTTAAGCTGCGCCATACAGCCGCATATGCCGATGATCAGGTCGGGCTTTTGCTCCTTTAAGTGCTTTAAGCCGCCCACTGCGCCGTAGACGGTGTTCTCGGCATTCTCCCTGACAGCGCAGGTGTTGAAGATTATCAGCTGTGCCTGCTCGGTGTCATCGGTAAAGCCAAACCCCACAAGTGAGAGCTGCCCCTTCAGCTTTTCGCCGTCGGAAACATTCTGCTGGCAGCCAAAGCTGTAAACATACGCAAGCGGCGGGTGCCCGTTTTGCTCTGCATACTCACGGCAATACTCCAAAAGCCTTGCCTTTGCATCGGCTTTTACAGTGTTTTCCAAGGCTTACAGCCCCCTTTCATCGGAATGTGGCACTAAATACCCAATATACATTTTATTATACACTTTTTCAGGCATTTTGTCAATATTAGATGTAAGAAATTAGAGGTAAGATGTAAGAGTGTTCTTTTGTCAGATATGAACAGTTTTTCTTCTTCAATTTGTGCAATCGCACAAACTTTCCTGTTTTTCAAAATTTGATTCTCATTTGTTGCATATAAGTATGCAACTTTTACCCCTTTTTGCCCTATTAGTAGAAGGGATTATCCTTCGTAATAAGAATCAGAAACGACCCCGAGGTGATTTCTTGGAAATTTGGAAAAGCCTTTAGGTTTTTCCAAATTCTCCAAGGCTTCTTCTAAGCGCCGAGTGGGTCGTTTCAGGGGGGTATGGGGGGCTCCCCCCCATTTGAAATAAGGAGAAAACTAAATGGACAAGAAAAACTATCAGACCGACAACAAGAGCTTTATGATCTACAAAGACTGGCGGGATATCGTCTGTATACTCAGCGATGAGCAGGCAGGGGTGCTTTTTAAGGCGCTGTTTGAGTTCTCTGTGGGCAAAAATACACAAGTGACCGACCCGCTTATCAAAATGGCATACACTATGATGACCGCCGCTATCGAGCGTGACGGGCTTAAATGGGAGGAGATCTGTATGAAAAACGCTCAGAACGCCAAAAAGGGCGGACGACCAAAAAAACCGAGCGGTTTTTCAGAAAACCGAACGGTTGCCAACAAAACCCATATAGATAAAGATAAAGAAAAAGAAAAAGATAAAGACAAAGAAAAAGACAGAGAGAAAGACACAGACAAAGAGACAGACAATGTCAATAAGTCCGTCAATGCAAATGCAAATGATTCTGTCAATAAGTCTGTCAGTAAGTCTGTAAATGATAATGACTGTTCGTTTATGCGTGAATATGAGGGTCTATCAAGGCTTTTCTGACGGGCGGTCGGACGGACGGATTAAAGAGTTATCTATTTGTTTTTGGTGAATAGAAAAACACTCCCTTTTTAAGACGGATACCCATATAGAAGTTTTGCCCCTGAGTGTTACAAAGCACTCAGAGGCATTGTGCATATTTATGTTGCTAAGCTAAATCAGAATTTACTCCACAATTCCAATTGCTTTTGATTGTTTTCTTCTTTCTTCTCGGAGAATAAGAATCGTTCAGAATTACAACCTTGTTTATATAAAGTATCTGCTATTTCATCCAACTTGGCAGAACCGAATGA
>JAFYET010000049.1 GCA_017544125.1 Ruminococcus sp.
ACAGGAGCGTACAAGTCGAGGGGCAGCATCAATCAGAGTCATGTTTCTCTTATTTTGGAAAGTCCTCTCTATGTGAGAGCCGATAAAGATGTTTACGCCTATTTCCAGTCGAGAGGTTTTGAAATCGTCGATGATGTAGAAGCCTATGACGGCATACATGGCGTATTCGCTCACAAAGATAATGACGGAAAGACCTATGTCAAGGTCGGCTATCATGAGGGACTTGTTGACTCCAAAACTTGGCTTGCCGTGCAGGACAAAAAAGCCCATAACCGAAAGTTCCCGAACAACGGCAAGGCGAAAAGATCATGGCTTGTGGGAATGTTGAAGTGTCCGCACTGCGGTTACAGCATTCAGCTCAACATTCAGCACAATAAGGAGAGAACTAAGACTTGGCGGTATCTGATCGACTTCGGTTTCTCCACGGCTCAGGGGTGCAGAAAGCGTACTCTGAAAACAAAGCTCGACGATGTGGAAGAAGCTGTGTATATCGCTATGTGCGACAAAATAAAAAGCCTTGAGGTCGCAAGGCACGAAGAAGATACTCCCGATGCCGAAACGGAAAGCCTCAAAGCTGAGATACTGAAATACGATGATGATATTCACAAGTTGATGGACAAGCTCCCTGATGCCGACGAGGTATTGTTCGCCTACATTCAGAAGCGTATCAAGGAGTTCCACAAGGCGAAATCCAAACTGGAAAGCAAACTCCAAATGAAAAGCCGTAAGCATAGGGCTATTGATACGAAGCCCCTGAAGGAGCCGCTGAAAAATTGGGATAGCCTGACGATAGATGCCAAACACGAGATCGCTGTGATGATGATCGATGCGGTCTATGTGTCCGATGAGGACGGTATTCACATTCAGTTCTGCATCTGATCGGTGCAGAAATTCAAGCAATTTATATGTAAGGCTTTCAGATGGGCAGCCCCGTGCATATACTAAGCGAGAACCTGTGCTTTGATGACTGGAACGCCCTTATAAAAGCCTTGTGTGCCTATGACCTAAACCGCTGCTCGGGGGTCATAATCACCCACGGGAGCGACACGCTCGCCTACACCTCGGCGCTTATCGGTATGCTCTTTCGTCACACGCCCGTGCCTATCATCATAACCGCTGCCAACAAGCCTCTTGATGTGAGCGGCACAAACGGGCTTTTCAACTTCACATCATCGGTCAGGCTGATAAAGGAGGGGCGCTACATCGGCGTTTTCACGGTATACGAAAAGGTATATCTCTCGACAAGGCTGCTGCCTGCTGACACAGCCCTTGACAGATTCTCCTGCTACGGCGGGGAGGAGGGCTTTGAGGGGGTGAGCGAATACCGCCTTGACAAGCCGAGGGAGCAGATAATTGACCCCTGCATCGCCCTGCAAAACGAGGTATTGATGATAACCCCCTACCCCAACTTCAATTACAGCACCGTGAGCCTTTCATCACGCCCTGCGGCGGTGCTGCACACGCTCTATCACAGCGGCACTGCCTGCACTGACCTTTCCCACGGGGGCGAGCGCTCACTTATCAGCTTTGCAAAGAAATGCAAGGCGCTTGACATTCCGCTGTACCTCTGCGGCACAAAGGGCGGCAAGGCTGACATATATTCAAGCATGGGGCAGATAAGTGACTTAGGCGTTAACACCATTGACCGCATATCAGATGTGGCGGCATACACAAAGCTGGTCATCGCCTACAACCAGCAGCAGGTAAACCCCGCAAGGATAATATACACAAATTTATTCTTTGAGTTCTTATAAAAAACGGAGCTGTCAGCGCAGCTCCGTTTTTCTTTATATTATTTTACCTTTATCTTCTTGACATCAGACCAGCCGCTGTAATACTTTTTGCCGTCTACTGTCTTATAGGTGCGTACCTTTACATAGTAGGTCTTGCCCTTGGTAAGGCCTGTTATTGTCTTGGAAGTCTTCTTTGAGCCTGCAGTCTTGGTGGTCTTCTTTGTAAAGCTCTTGGAAGTCGAGTAGCTTATCTGATAGCCTGTAACGCCCTTTACCTTGCTGTATGTAACTTTTGCCTGCTTAGTCTTGGGGCTTGTTACCTTGCTTAAGGTCGTTTTCTTGGGGCAGATCTTGAAGGTAGCCTTTACGCTGCCCTTATATGCGTTCTTACCCTTGATAGTAACTGTTGCTGTACCGATATTCTTGTTGTTCTTGTAGGATACGGTATAGTCTGTACCCTCCTTAAGGGTCTTCTTGCCGAGCTTTACAACGGGCGACTGCTTTATTGCCTTGCCTGTGTAGTATTTGCTCTTGAGTGTTACCTTAGCATTTGCAATGCTCTTGCGTGTGAGGGGCTTGAAGGTGGAAACAACGCTTTCAAGCTCGGGCTTCATCTTGCTGTATACCGAAGATTCAGAGCCGTAGCTGATGATGTAGCAATTATTGTTGGTAACGAGTACATACTGCCCCATATTCAAAGTATAGCCGCTCTGAGGCATAGACGATTCGATCTTGAGCGCATTATAGCCGTTGAGCTTTACAGCCTTATGGCTTTTAACGGTATAGCCTGCATTCTTATACTGTGCAAGAACTATCTCAGCATAATCATTCACATTGAAATTGCCTGCATTCTTTTCAACTATTACGTTGAAATTTGCTGTGGCATACATGGTATTTGACAGGTCGCCGATATAGTAGAATGATGCCTCTACGCCGGAGATGGATTTGGTGATATCCTTCCACTTTGACGAGTCGATGTTCATTGTGAAGGTATCATAATAAGTTGTCTTGGCGCTTGCCTCAATAAACGAGAAAAGCCCCTTGGGCAGCAGAGCCCCTGCCCCTATCATCAGGGCAAAAGCCATGAATAATGATACTATCTTTTTTACCATACTATCACTTCTCCTTTATAATTTTCTGTAAAAATATTATAACATATAAATAATATAATTGCAAGTAGTATATTTAACAAAAAAGCCCGCATCAGCAATGCGGGCTTTATAACTTATTTTCTCAGCTTGAAATGCACGGGCATACCGTTTTTCATCTTTATCTTGACTTCGCCCTGGATAAGAGGGAGGAAGTATTTTATCGCCTCGGCAGAAACGTTGTTGCCACGGTCTGTCACCCAGCCCCTCGGCAGGAACTTCTCCTTATTTGCGACAAGCGATGTATCGACCGCCTCTATAGTGACAACGTAGGGAATATCGCTTATGCGCTTGAAGACCATAGTCTTGCCCGTCTCACCCGAGAGGGCTGCCTTGACGGCTGCCGAGCCTATCTGCTCTGCCTCGTCGATATCCGTCTTTGAGCAGATGTGGGAGGAGCAGCGCTGCATAACGTTAAGCTCTATCGAGCGCACCTTACAGCCTATACGCTCTCTGACTATCGTTTCAAGAGCCTTGCCGATACCTGAGAGGTACTTATGACCGAAATTATCGGTAACGTTTGACTGATAGCCGCCCTCGATCTGATCCTCGGGGATAGTAACGCCCTCGGAAACAGCTATGACTACCGCCTGATGCTTTGCCTGCTCAGCTCTTACGT
>JAFYET010000050.1 GCA_017544125.1 Ruminococcus sp.
GGGCTATAAGCTCGCCCTTGCAGATAACGGTATAGAGTATGATGAGTCGATTATCTGCTATGTTAACCCCTCCCGTGCTTGTAAAGAGGATTTTGCGGCGTTTATAACAGCCCACCCCGATGCCCAGGCGCTCGTCTGCTCTAATGACGATATGTGCCTGGCTGTCTATGAGGTCTGCGCCGATATGGGCATTAAAATAGGGGAGGATCTTCTCCTGGTGGGCTTTGATGATATGGACTATGCCGAAAGGCTCGACCCGCCCCTTGCATCTGTCAAGGCATCGGCTAAGGATCTTGCATATAACGCCGTCAAGAACGCAATAGACCTCCTAGAGGGCAGAGAGGTGAGGGTGCGCAATGTGCCTACACGCTTTATTCCCCGTGCTTCCTGCGGCTATGTGGGCAGGTCTATGACCGAAATAGATGCTTTTCTCTCGGCTATCACCCCCGATAGACTGCAAAAGGTGCTTTACTTTATCTATGACGGCACGGATATCTGCCGTGACCCTGTTATCGTAAAGAATATGGGGCGTATTTTCGATGTTCTTATCGAGATAGAGAATAACGGCGAGCTTACCCGTGAGATGACGCTGGAGATAAGAGATGCCCTCAGAAAGATGATGGACTACCATAAAGAGTATTTTATGTTCATCAAGAATATACAGATGGCATCAGATGCAATATACCATAGGCTCAGAAGCCAGATAAAGGATGAAAAGAGCAGGGCCGCCCTTGAAAACCTCTACCTTGAGATCTATAGGATGCTCACCCGTGAGGTGGGCGTTCAGATCGACCGTGCGGGCGAGGCATCTATCGAAATGCTCAGACGCTCGAATATCGTCGTGCGTGATACCCTTATGGTAAAGCATGGCAGCGGCACGGCATTCTCAGACCTTTTGAAGCGCCTGCCGCTTATGGAGATAAATTCAAGCTATATGTACCTGCTGCCTAAGCCCGTGAAGTATAAGCCGGGCAGTAAGTTCTATGATATAAGCCGCTGGCGCTTTGTGGCGTATTCCGATCATGAAAAGGCGTATAACGTCCCTGAAAAGAAGCGTGATACCGCCTTTGAAGACCTCTTCCGCAATAAGGTAATGCCAAAGGACAGGCGCTATACCCTCGTTATGGCTGACCTCTATTCGGGCGAGCAGCAGTTCGGTATGCTGCTTTGTGAGCTTAAATCACAGTTCTTTGAGTACCTCGAGTTCATCACCTACCAGTTCGGCGCTGCGGTTAGGATAATAACCCTTATTGGCGAGCTTGAGCGCCATATGAAAGAGCTTCATGAGGATAATGAGGAGCTTGTAGGTATCACAAAATCCGACGAGCTTACGGGGCTTCTCAACAGGCGCGGCTTCAATCAGGCTTCCGAAGAAGCCGTCAAGAAAGGCAAGGCTTCCGGCAGCTGCGCTGTTATGGTCTTTGCCGACCTTGATTACTTAAAGTTTATAAACGACCACTACGGCCATGAGGAGGGTGACTTTGCCCTTAAAGCCAGCGCTGACATACTGCGGCGTATATTCCGCTCCACCGATATCATCGGCAGAACAGGCGGTGATGAGTTCAATATCCTCGCCCTTGTGGGTAATGAGGAGAATATCGAGCAGAAGATACTCGACCGCAAGAAAAAGTTTGTGGAGGAATTAAACGCCAAAGCAAACAAGCCCTACCGCATTGACCTTTCAATGGGCATCTGCGAGTTCAACTGCAAAGATGCCGATGACCTTTCCGTCATCACCAAGACCGCCGATAATAAGCTCTACGAGGTCAAGCGTGTGCGTAAGTATAACCCCTATGAGAAAACATAAAAAATCCCCCGGAAACGGGGGATTTTTTCAGTTAACAGTTATGGTATATTGATTTGCGAAACATTGCCGCAAAGCGCCGATGA
>JAFYET010000051.1 GCA_017544125.1 Ruminococcus sp.
CCGATGCATCATCATCATCATCTGATGTAACGACCACAGAGAGCAAGCCCTCTGACGGTGACTTCACGCCTATGGCGGTTGTATTTGCCGCAGCAGGCGGGGGATTGCTGATAGGTATTCTGGCTACTGTCGTGATAATGAAGAAAAAAATGAAAAAATAACCCCATACCGCACGGCGCTTATGCTGTGCGGTTTTTGCTGTCTGTATGGAATATGTTAAAAACACGTTATTGCCTTTTTCGTTATAATATGGTATAATAGCTAAGACGATGAATATAAAGGAGAGCTATACCGATGATATATGATAACATTTTAGAGGCAATGGGGCATACCCCCATGATACGCTTAAACCGTATGAACAAGCCCGGCAATGCGCAGATACTCGTGAAATTCGAGGGGCTCAATGTGGGCGGCTCGGTCAAGACGAGAACGGCTTATAATATGATAAAGAACGCCGAAAAGGAAGGGCTTATCAATAAAGACACTGTCATAGTCGAGCCTACCAGCGGCAATCAGGGAATAGGGCTCGCACTGGTGGGGGCTGTCAGAGGTTATAAGACAGTGATAATAATGCCCGACTCGGTGAGCGAGGAGAGGAGAAAGCTCGTGACCCACTACGGCGCTGAGGTCATTCTTATCCACGATGACGGGGATATCGGCAAGTGCATACAGAAATGCGTTGACACAGCCCTTGAAATGGCGGCGGCTGACCCCAATGTCTATGTGCCCCAGCAGTTTGAGAATATCAACAACATCTACGCCCATAAGTATAACACCGCCCTTGAAATACTCGAGCAGACCGCCTGCAAGATAGACGGCTTCTGCTCAGGCATAGGCACAGGCGGCACTATCACGGGAATAGGGGAGACATTAAGAAACCAGTACCCCGATATGGAGATATGGGCAGTTGAGCCCGAGCACGCAGCGATACTTGCAGGTGGCACTGTCGGCACTCACCTGCAAATGGGCATAGGCGACGGCATCATACCCAAGATACTCAATACCGAAATTTATGACCACATACACATCGTCACAGACGATGACGCTATAACCACCGCCAAGCGCCTTGCCTCCGAGGAGGGGATAATGTGCGGCATATCAAGCGGCACCAACGTCGCTGCCGCCCTTAAAATGGCAGAAAAGCTCGGCGAGGGCAAGACGGTAGTGACTATCCTCCCCGACACGGCAGAACGCTATTTCTCGACACCGCTGTTTGGGTGATAGATGTAAGAGGTTAGAAATAAGAGATAAGATAAATCGGAATTTAATCAATGCATAATTCATAATGCATAATGCATAATGAAGGTGTCGGCTTGCGCCGACATATGGCCATTCGGCCTTCTGTCGGCGGCATTTTTCGCTTATCAAAGCAATTTCGTGGGAATAAAAGCCCGAATGGGCATCCGTCCTGCGTAGCAGGACACATCAATTATGCATTATGAATTATGAATTATGCATTACTACGTAAATTCCCATTTATCTTACTAAACCTTAAAGGAGCAAAAATATGAAACCAAAACTTATCCCCCTGCTGCTGTCTGCATTGCTGCTTGCGGGCTGCTCGAACAGCGGCTCGTCTTCACAGAGCGAGAGCTCATCACAAAACAAAAGTGTAAGCTCATCACAGACCGAGAGCTCGTCACAGGCACAGGCTGCTGATGCTGATAAGTACGAGCTCGGCGATGTTATGCCCGTGCTCGCTATACAGACGGTCAGCACCGATAAAAAAGCCATAGACTTTGCCACAAAGCCCGTGGCACGCCATGTTGCACAAAGCATAGCAAGCTGGACACCCGGCTATAAAATGCCCAAAGCCCCATACTATGAAGCCTGCACCGTTACTCTTACCGATAAGGGCGGAAGTACGCTCATCGACAGCGCACCTGCACAGGTCAAGGTCAGGGGCAACTGGACTACGACGTATAATAAAAAGCCCTACCGCATAAAGTTTGACGAGAAGCAGGCGATGCTCGGCCTTGCAGGCGGCGAGAAGTTCAAAAACTGGCTGCTGCTTGCCGAGTATAAGGACGGCTCTATGCTCAGAAACAAATCAGCCCTTGCCATGGCAGATGAGATACTTGCTAAGGACGGGGTCTTCGCTTCTGATGCGGCGTTTGTCGAGGTGACTATAAACGGCAGCTACTTCGGCGTTTATCTGCTGTGCGAATACCCCCAGGCAAATAAGAACAGGATAGACATCACCAAGCCGGAGGAGGGCTATGAGGGCACTGATATAGGCTACTTCCTTGAGTATGACGGCTACTATAATACCGAGGAGGATCTTAACGGCTTTAAGATCGGCTATAATAATGATGCTAAACTCACCCCCTATGACGGTGAGGGCGGCAAGAGGCAGTCATCGCCCCTGAGCGGCGGTCAGAACAAGGTGGGCATCTCGATAAAGAGTGACATCTACTCGCAGGAGCAGCATGACTTCATAGCGGGCTTTGTTGATAATGTATATAATATAATGTACCACGCAGCATACGATAATAAGGCATATGTCTTTAACGATGACTTTTCTGAAATAAAGGAAACCTCCGACATCACCCCCGAAGAGGCAGTAAGGCGTGTGGTCGATGTTGACTCGCTTGCCGATATGTATATAGTCAGCGAGCTTACCTGCGATGCTGATATCTACTGGTCGAGCTTCTTTATGTATGCTGACTTCGGCGAGGGCGGCAGCAAAAAGCTCACCTTCGGCGACCCGTGGGACTTTGACTCGGGGCTTGGCAATAAAGACCGCTGTGCAAGCGGCGAGGGTTTCTATGCCGCAAATATAGTCTACGATGTTAACGACAGATACGCCTCCGTCAACCCCTGGCTCACCGTGCTGATGTATCAGGACTGGTATACCGATATCATCAGGGATAAGTGGACAGCCGCCTACGATGACGGCGTTTTCGAGCGGGGCATACAGATGATAAAGGACGACACGGCGAACTTCGCCGCAGCCTTTGACCGCAACTATGAAAAGTGGGATAATATACGCCACAACGAGGCAGGCAACGAGCTTTGCCGTGCAGCAGCTGCCTGCAAGACACAGGCTGAGTGCGCCGAGTATCTTGCTTCCTGGCTCACCACCCGTGTTGAGTTTTTAAACGGGCAGTGGCATAAATGATATGCAAATGACATCACCCCGGGGAAACGGCTTTCCCCAGGGTGGTTTGCTTTATGTGCGGGTCAGTTGTTACCAAGCTCCCAGAACGCCACGGCGCTGGCGGCGGCTACGTTTAAGGAATCGACCCCGTGCGACATGGGTATCTTTATGGTGTAGTCGCAGGAGAGGATAGTTTCTTCTCTCAGTCCCTCGCCCTCGGTGCCGAGGATAACTGCGAGCCGCTCTTCCGATTTCACACGCTCATCTCTTATGCTCACAGTGTCATGCCGAAGCGCCATAGCGGCGGTGCAGAAGCCCTGCGATCTGAGAAAGCCCACATAACCGGGCGCAGGCTCGTCCATATACCCCCAGGGCACCTGAAACACAGTGCCCATGCTCACCCTTACCGAGCGGCGGTAGAGCGGGTCGCTGCAAGCCTTTGTGAGCAGCACGGCATCTATCCCCAGCGCAGCCGCCGAGCGGAAAACTGCGCCTATGTTCGTCTGGTTCATTATGTCTTCAAGCACGGCTATGCGGCGGGCGTTTTTTATCAGGTCGGCAGCGGCGGTGAGCTTTTTGCGGCGCATAGCGCATAGCACCCCCTGAGTCAGCCTGAAGCCCGTTATCGCACACAGCGTCTGCTCATCTGATGTGTATACCGGCACACCGCCCACACGTGCGATGATGTCTGCTGCCTGCCCTGTGACGTATTTATCAAGCACCAGCAGCGACATGGGCTCATACCCCGCATCGAGGGCACGGCGTATCACCTTGGGGCTCTCGGCTATGAATATCCCTTCGTCCGGCTCGTTCCAGCGAAGCAGCTGCACCTCGGCTGTGGTGCGGTATGGCAGAAGCTGCTTATCGTCAAGGTCGGTTATTCTTATAATGTCGGGCATTTTCAGCACCCTTTCTTATAGTTATTGTAAGTATCGGTTTTATGCGGTGTCGGCTATACTGTTTATTATACAAAATACTCACCCCTTGTTTGTGAGAAATGTGTATTGATATTATGAATAATCTGTGCTATAATGTTTATGTATAATCTTTTACCAAAAAGAAGGGGAGGAATAAATGATGAGGAAGATGAAAGGGAAGGCATCTAAGCTCATTGCCGCAGGCATGGCGGCGATAATGGCGCTCGGGTGCAGCGGGGCTGAGACGATACTTGCCTCTGGCGGCAACAAGATAAAGATAGATGAGGCGCATTTCCCCGATGATAATTTCAGGGCGGTGCTGCTCGGGCGTGAGTATGACAAAAACGGCGACGGGTATTTTGACGATGAGGAGATAATATTGCTTCGCAATATACACTGTGACGGCATGGGCATAAAGTCGCTAAAGGGCATAGAGTATTTCACGGAGCTGCGTGGGCTTTACTGCACTCAAAACGAGATATCGACGATAGACCTTAGCAACAACAAGCTGCTGACGGGCGTGTGGTGCTCGGAGAATAAATTCACAAAGCTCGATTTCACGCCGAACCCCGATCTTCTGTGGGTATATTGCTATGACTGCAATATCACCGAGCTTAATGTTTCAAACAACAAAGATATGGCATTTATCGAGTGCAACGACAACCCGCTCAAAAAGCTCGATGTAAGCAAAAACGAGAACCTTGAACACCTTATATGCAACTCCTGCGGGATCAAGGAGCTTGACCTTGGCAACAACAAAAAGCTCGCACACCTCGATGCACTTAGCAACAATCTGACCACCCTCGATCTGTCGTACTGCCCCAAGATGAAGCGCCTTGATATATGGGATAATGAGGGGCTTGGCAATGTCGATATAAGCAGCTGTAAGGAGCTGCAATACTACAACTGCGCATACAACGGCGTTACCGAGCTTGACCTGAGCCATAACCCGGAGCTTACTAAGCTCAACTGCGCCTATAACGAGATCACCGAGCTCGACCTGAGCCACAACCCGAGGCTTGCCGTGCTTATCTGTGAGGATAATCAGATAGAAGAGCTCGATATCTCAAACAACACCGAGCTGCACTTCTTCCAGGCGTTCATAAACGGTTTTACAAAGCTGAACATAGGCGATAACCGCTTCCTCGTCAAGACATATAACGAGGGCGAGCAGGACGATGTTATGGGCATAGCTACCGAGTGGATGATAGACTACGGCGGCGATGATTCAACGGGCGGCGACAGCAAGTATTTCTTCTGCGTCGATGACAAGGTAACTGTCAACACCACCCCCACCAAGCCCGCCCCCGAAGACCCCTATGCAAACGAGGGATACATCGAGGGCTCTGAAGAGCTCATCACAAGAGAGCGTGCGGTATATACACTTTACGAGCTTGCGGGCAAGCCGAGCGTCGGGGGCTTAACGTCAAGGTTTGACGATGTCAGGCCCGGTGCGTGGTATTACGATGCGGTAGTATGGGGCGAGGCAAACGATGCTATCTGTGTCGGCAGCCCCGACATATCGTCAGATATATTCGGTGTTGGCAGGTTCATCACCAGGCAGGACCTTATGCTCATGGTAAGAAGATTTGCCGAGTACATGGGATTTAACAAGGATATAGACTTCGGCAGGACAGATGACTTTATCGACTGCTTTGAGCTTGACACCTATGCATGGGAGGGTGTTACATGGGCAGAAACGCAGAACATCATGGTAGGTCCCGATGACCGTGAGCTTCCAAGAGAAGAGCGCAGGATATGCCCTCACGCAAAGGCAAAGCGTGCCGACTTTGAGCAGATGCTCAGAGAGCTTTACGAAGTCAATTATGCCGGAGAGATAGACCCCCACGCAGGCATTGCCGGCGATGCCAACGGCGACGGCAAGGTAAACATACAGGACGCACTGCTCATAAGGCAGCACCTGGCGCAGTGGAATGTAAAAATAATACTCCAAAACGCCGACGTTAACGCTGACGGCAAGGTTGATATCACCGACGCACTTATCATACGCCAGTTCCTTGCAAATTGGAATGTCACACTAAAGAAGGGTGTGATTCTGTGCC
>JAFYET010000052.1 GCA_017544125.1 Ruminococcus sp.
AACGCTTCTTTGAGCGTTTTTACCTCTATGCCCTCGACCCCCAGCTTGCCTTCTTTTGAGGGGAGCTCCTTGCGCTTTTCCTTGCCGAAAATGTCGGGGATATAGACGTTTGTTATCTCACCCTCGGGGCATATGCCTTTGATGTAGCCCCTTATGCGAAAGCCCGCACTGTCCGAGTCGGTGAGGATTATTATGCCCGTTTCCCTGGCGCACTTTCTGATGTAGCTTTTAAGCTCCTCATCGCCGTATATCGAAAACCCGTCGGTCACGATTATCACCCCGTCAATAAACGAGCGCAGCTTGTTTTTGTCATACCTGCCCTCGACTATTACGGGCTTGTCTATTTTCAGCTTTTCCATAGCTAATGTATCCTATCTCTAATCTCTTACAGCCATGCATTTGGCGCAGCATTCTTCAAGTGCGAGTATGTCGCCGCCCTTTGCAAAGCCCTTGGTCTTTAGCGCAAGGTCTGTATCGCAGAGTATGGAAAGTGTCTTTCTTATCCTCTCGGCAGAAATGCGGCTTGAGTCTGAAAAGGCATTCTCAACTGCGAATTTCTTGTATGCGGGGTAGGCAAAGTCTTTCATTATATCCTCCACCGTCTTGCCCGATGAGCGCCCCAGCTTTGCACGGTATATATCCATTATCGAGTATGATATAGTGCCGAGTATCTCGATAGCTTCAAGCCTTTGTGCTACCAGCTCATCTATCCGCCCGAACACGAACTTTGCGTTGCCCCTGAGTATATTCACTGCAAGCGCAAACCCGTCAGACTCTATCTTTGGTGCTACGAGCAGGTCTATCATTTCCCTTGTGACGGGTGCGCCGTCAGCGTAGGCTGAGAGCTTTTCTATCTCGTTTTCAACAAGGGCGGTGTCGCTTAAAAGCCTGTTTGCAAGGTACTGGGCATCGTAGTTTGATATCTGCGAGCCGCTTCTGGCAAGCTCTGCGGCAATGTATTTGCCCATGTCATTTGCACGCCTGTATGCAAAATCACAGGCGGTGCCCACCTTTGCGCAGAAGTCGGCAAAGGCTTTGTTTTTGGGGTTGAGCGCCTTTTTGCTCTTGAATACCTTCTCGCCGTCAGCGCAGATGACTACGGTTGTGGTGTCGGGAATGTCGGAGAGTATGGATTTTATTGCCTCCATATCCTCGGCGTTCACTGCATTTGCATCAAAGCCGGGTATGTAGGCGCACACCCTCTGCGCAAACATCGGCACTGCGAGAACCGCATCAGACAGCTCGGCTGTGTCTAAATTCTTCGCATCAAACGGGTGAAAGTTGAGCGTCTGCGCATCTTTGGGCACCAGCTTTGATATGAGCTTTTTTGTGACCTTTTCCATATTGCCCACATCACGGCCGTAAAAGAAAAACAGCCGCTCGTCCCCCTGCGAGACCTTTTTATTCAAATCAGACGGTGATATCAAAGCCACTGTCAAGCCTCCTTGCTGTGCATTCGCCTGTGTTTTTGTCATATATGAGCTCTAAGGCGTTGTCATCAAGCTCATATTCATATCCGTCAATATAATTATACACTTTTTTATCATGTATTACAACACTTTTGCTGTCAATAATAAGCGTTATATTATCCCTTTGCGCCTGCGTTTCGCCGAGGGCGGCGCTCAAATAGCCCTCGCTGCTGTATTCTGTGCCCATGTCGGTCATAAGCGGCATATCGGGAATATCGCCCCTGCACACCACCCCGTCAAGAGGGCGCAGCCCACGCTTTTGATATAGGCTTTCAAGCCCCTCAAAGCACTGCCGCCCGCTGTCATATGATGCAAACACAGCCCCCTCGGTGTCATACACCACTAAGGCATCGCTGCCGTAGCGGGAATAGATTATGATGTGCAGCTTATCTTTCTGCGAGTAGTCAGCCGCCGTCGAAACGCCGAGCATGAGCGCTGATGATAAAACATACACCCCTGCGAGCATAAAGTGCTTATACGGCAGTATCATAAGAAGAATCGGCAGAATGCAGATAAATATAACAGCACACTTTACTGCTATGTGGTAGGTACATACGCTTGCAAAGGGCAGCCGTGAAAGAGCGCCCGTAATGGTGATACAGCCCTTTAGTATTACCGATGCATACCAGATCATTGCCCCGGAAAGTACGGGTATAAACGATATCAAAAGCCCTATAAGTGCCATTATCATCGAAAGCGAGCATATTGGCAGCATAAGGAAATTGGTAAGCGGCGATATTATAGACACTCTGCCAAAAAGCAACGCATTTATGGGCATTTGCAAAAGCCCCGTGCAGAAAACGGCAATGAGCGTCCTCTTTGAGCCGACGGGCGGGTATGTCTTGTCTTTGTGCATACGCTCGCCAAGTGCATCGGCATAAGCACTGCACGCAAATGCCCCCGCAAATGACAGTATATAGGAATTAGAAGCTATGCTGTACGGCGAGACTATACATATCAAAAAGCCCGCAACAGCAAGCGATGTCAGCGGGTCGCTCCTCTGCACCGCAAGGGTAGACAGCAGCATAACGCTCATCATAATTGCTGCCCTTATGGCAGAGACCGAAAGCCCCGAAAAGAGCACCAGCCCCCAGGCTATCGTGATAAGCGCTGCGGTATTGACCGCCCGCCTTTTTGAAAAGGTCCCGAGAAACACCGCCGCTGCCGATATCATTATGGCTATATGCGTGCCGGAGAAGGCAAATATATGCCCGATGCCCGCACGGTACATTTCCTCGGAAATAGTTTCGTCAACGCCACGCCTGTCACCGCAGATGATAGCGCCCAGGTATCTGCCACCCTCGCCGCCCTTGTCTGCAAGGGTATCATAGGTGTGCTCACGCAGCTGCCTTGCAAAGCGCAGCAGCCTGTGGCTGTTATGTCCGTCAGCAGCTACGCTGTCAGCCTTTGGTGATGTGAGATAATAGCCGCCCGCTATCCGTGAACGGGCGCTCATATTGCTCGTACTGTCCGCTATTTTGTACAGTACACCTGTGACTGTCACATCATCGCCCCAGGTGAGCGAGCTGTATTCCTCCTCTGTCACATAAAAGCCGACCTTGACGCTTGCTCCGCCGTTTATCCTGCCTTTTACGGTAATGCGGTAACGCCCGCCGTCATACTCGCTTTTATCATAAACATAGCCCTTGACGGCAGCACTTTGCCCGTCAAAGGCTATCGTTTTTTCAAAGACCGCCGCTGTGTAGATACAGCTTGCCGCTATGCCTGCACACATTGAGAGGGAAATAACGGCAGCATAGGCTCTTTTTGACCTGCAAAACCCGAAAAAGAGCATAGCTATGCCCATAACAGGAAAAACGGCTATCCACGCACCTCTGCCTATAAGGAATGCGATAAGCAGCCCCGCCTGAAAGGGGAGCAGCGCACAGCAGGTCTTGCGGATCATATCAGCTTATCAGCCTGCGGGCCATGCAAGGGGTCTGCCTGCCAAAAGGTGGAAGTGTATATGGAACACGCTCTGCCCCGCACTCTCACCGCAGTTTGAAACTACCCTGAAGCCGTTATCAAGACCCTTATCCTTAGCGATTTTTGCTATCACCTCATAGATATGAGAGATAACTGCGCTGTTTGAAGCGTCTATCTCATCGAGCTTTGATATATGAGCCTTGGGTATAACGAGGTAATGAACGGGTGCTGTGGGTGCTATATCCTCAAACACATACACCGTCTCGTCCTCATATATCTTTGTTGAGGGTATCTCACCCTTTACTATCTTACAAAAAAGGCAATCATTCATGCTGTTCACGTTCCTTTCTTAAATATATGTATATTATATCACAGTAATGGATATTTTTCAAGAGGGAAATAGATAAATTGGAAGTTGTGGGGGAACAAAAAAACAAGAAGGTTTTGGGGTCAAGCCCTTTTCCTCAAAAAGGGCTTGCAGGTCAAGGGCAGAGCCCTTGTAGGGTTTGGGGCAAAGCCCCAACGCCGTAGGCGCTAAGGCGGCGAACAAGTAACAAAAACAGCAGAGCGTTTTGATAACAACAGCCCTATAAAGAACGAATTGTTCGCCGCCCCGCCGCAAATGTCGAAGCGGCGCAGCCGCTGAGACCGTTTTGCGGCTGCCGCCGATAGGCGGCAGGAGCCGAGCGAAGCGAGGCGCACCAACCTCCCCCAAGGGGAGGGGCCTGCGAAGCAGGCGGAGGGGGTAGCTGCCCGAGCGCTGTTCACTAAAATCAAGCTCTCTTGCTTGCCCGGCGCTACGCTCGGGGGCTTTCCGCTCGCCCCCGAACCCCTTCGGTCACGCCC
>JAFYET010000053.1 GCA_017544125.1 Ruminococcus sp.
CCCCCGAGGAACAAACATTGTTCGCCGCCCCGCCGCAAATGTCGAGGCGGCGCAGCCGCCGAAGACCGTTTTGCGGCTACCGCCGATAGGCGGCAAGAGCCGAGCGCAGCGAGGCGCACCAACCTCCCCTTAGGGGAGGTGCCTGCGAAGCAGGCGGTGGGGGAACTGCCACCCGAACCCCTTCGGATATGCACCCTCAGCGATTTAGCAGCCTCACAACTTCCCATTTATACTATTATCATTATAAATAGCTTATCATTTTACCGCCCCGATGTCAAGCAGGGAAAGAAAATTTGACCTTTTTTGTAAATATCTCTAAAATACTCTTGACTTTTTTGCCAAATTATTATACAATAGTATTATGCATTATAATTTTTTTAAGGGCGCATTGTCGCTTTTTGATAAAATAATTTATGCTATTTGTATCTTTACAATTTAATATCGGCGGAGATAGGCGTGTTTTGCGTCATAAACACGAGTATTTCCGTACTTTCTAAGAAGGAGGAAGGCTATACTATGGAAATGGTAACAGCCATAATTCTGTGTGTGCTGACGTTTGCCGTCGGTGCCGCTGTGAGCGGATTTATCTGCTTCAAGCAAGGCATAACCCACAGAATGAAGACGGCTGAGGCAGCGATAGGCTCGGCAGAGCAGGAAGCCGAAAAGATCGTTGACGAAGCTAAGGAAAAAGCAGAAAGTCTGAAAAAAGAAGCCCTCGTTGAAGCCAAAGACGAGATCTACAAGGCAAGGCAGGAATCCGAAAAGGAGATCAAGGACAGACGAGCTGAGGTATCGAGACAGGAGCGGCGAATCTCTCAGAAGGAAGAGAACGTTGACAAGAAGCTCGATAACTTAGAGAAGAAAGAGGAAGCCCTCCAGCAAAAGCTGAAAGCGGCCGATGAAAAGGTCGAGGAGGCTGACAGGATCAAGAAGAGCCAGCTCGATATGCTCGAGAAGATATCAGAGTTTACCGTAGAGCAGGCAAAGGAATACCTTCTTTCAAGCCTTGACACTGAGCTGATACACGATAAGGCTGTCAAGATAGCAGCTTATGAAGCCCAGATCAAGGAAGAATGCGAAGCAAAGGCAAGACAGTACATTTCACTTGCGATTTCAAGATGTGCCGCAGATCAGGTATCTGAAACGGCAGTGTCGGTCGTTGCACTTCCCAGTGATGAGATGAAGGGAAGAATAATCGGCCGAGAGGGACGAAATATCAGAACTATTGAAACATTGACAGGCGTCGATTTGATAATAGATGACACTCCCGAGGCAATTACACTCTCATGCTATGACCAGGTAAGAAGAGAGATAGCAAGAATAGCTCTTGAAAAGCTCATTCAGGACGGCAGGATACATCCTACCAGAATTGAGGAAATGGTCGATAAGGCAAGACGAGAGGTTGAGTATAAGATCAAGCAGGAGGGCGAGCGTGCAGTCCTCGAGACTAACGTTCACGGACTTAACCACGAGATAGTCAAGCTGCTTGGCAGACTGAGGTTCAGGACCTCTTATAAGCAGAATGTTTTAGACCACTCGATAGAGGTGGCACACCTTGCAGGCATGATGGCATCAGAGCTTGGCGTTGATGCTAACCTGGCAAGAAGAGCAGGGCTTCTGCACGATATAGGCAAGGCGCTAAGCTATGAGATAGAGGGCTCACACGTTCAGATAGGCGTGGATGTATGTAAGAAATACAAGGAAAGCCCCGAGGTGCTGCACGCAATCGAGGCTCACCACGGCGACGTTGAGATAAGAACTGTCGTGGCGGCACTCGTTCAGGCAGCAGATGCTATCTCGGCAGCAAGACCGGGCGCAAGAAGCGAAAACTACGAAAACTACATAAAGAGGCTGCAAAAGCTCGAGGAGATCTGTACGTCGTATGACGGCGTAGAGAAATCCTACGCTATACAGGCAGGCCGTGAGGTAAGAATAATGATCTCACCCGAGAAGATAAACGACGAGAAGATGACCCTTGTTGCAAGGGAGATCGCAAAGCGTATCGAGGAAGAGATGGATTACCCGGGCCAGATAAAGGTAAACCTTATCAGAGAGAGCAGAGTAGTAGAATACGCAAAGTAATTTAATAAGCAATGTATCCCCTGCCGGCAACGGCGGGGGATAAGCATCAAGGAGAAAAAACAGTATGGAAACCAAAAAGCATTTGTTCGGCACGACCGAGAAATCAGATTTTATACTGAATATGACACAGGAGGGCACACGCAAGCTCATGGGAATGTTCTGCATTATATCCATGTGGCTTTTGGCGATATGCGCACTGCCCTACTACCTGACAAAGAACGCCGTAAGAGAGGTCGAAGAAGCGGCGGGCTTCACCGTTACCCATTACTACACCGAGAATACCGTTGTTATAATGGCAACTGCGCTGGTCATCGTGGGCTTTTTATGTATGCTGATGTTCCTCATTGCAAGAATGAAGAACGAGGCAACGCTCAAAAACAAAAAGGGGCTCATTACCCTTGCAGTGGTGGCGGTGCTCGGGTTTGTGGCTATGATCACATCAGATTACAAGATGACAGCTTTCTTCGGTCACAGCTACCGTAATGACGGCTATTTGCAGTTCCTCGCCTGCTGCGGCTTCATATTCATGGGGCTTATAGTCACAGGCGATGACTGGAGAAGAAGGTTTTGCGACAACCTCGTGGCGATAGGCGCTTTTGAAGCGGTCATCGGCATACTTCAGTGTATATTCCCCGGCATACCCAATTTCTTCAGCGAGCTTTTCAAGGGCTTCCCCTCGGGGCTTGCCGATGAGCTCATCAACGATCAGGGCTATGTCGTAACAGAGCAGCCCTGTGCTACCGGGCTTATGTGCTCACCTATGGCGCTTGCGGCAGTGCTTACGATCCTGTTTGCATTTGCAGCCGCAGGCTTTATGTACGCCAAGGGCGGCAAACGAAAGCTGCTCTACCTCATCGCCTGCGCACTTATGGCAGTTGCAAGCGGGCTGACGCACATGATACCCGGTCTTGTAGGCATCCCCTGCGTGCTGGGCGTGCTTTTAGCAATAGAGATAATAAGGCTTGTGCGCAAAAACGTGCTGTGGAACCAAAAGGCACTTGACAACGCCCTTACCTGCTGCGTGATAACCATAGCAGTAACAGCGGCGGCATTCTTAGGGCTCAAATTCGGCGGTCAGTTAAAGCAGTATGATGAAGACATCATCTTCACCGAGACCTTTACCCGCCTTTCCACCAGCTACCACTCAAGATCCGACACAAGCGTTGACATCTACGAGGATTACAGGCACATAGGCACTGTGGCTTTAAGATATGAGCTTGACCAGGGTATGTATTTCGGTGTCGGGCAGGATAATCTTGACTGCTTCTACGGTGCGATACAGGGCTTCAGGACTGACAGGCTGTATAACGATTATCTCGACATTATATTACAGCGTGGCATCGTGACCTTCGTCTTCTACTGTGTCTTCCTTGTATATGCGCTCATCTGCGGCTTGCGGGCTACCGTGGCGTTTTACAAAAAGCAGCAGCCCTTCTACGGCGCAGCGGCGCTGGCCGGGTTTATTGCTTATCTTGCGGTAATGTTCTGGAACACGGGCAGCTGCACATCTACCTACTTTATGTATCTGTGCGTAGGTATGATGGTAATGTACGGCAGCAAGAAAGCCCTCTCCCCCAAGGAGAAAAAGCAGGAGGCAAGAGAAAAGGCAGCCAAGGGCAGAAGCAAGGAATAATACCGATAATAATTATTTACCCCCGTAAGCGGCGATGCGAGCTGCTTCCGGGGGTTTTTGCACCCCTGCCCCGCCCCTTGTCAAAATGCCCAAAATAATAATTCGATATCGAAGCATATTTTTCATAGAGGGCATTGACAAATGGGGAATTATGGGGTATAATATATATAGTTCGATATCTAACTATATTTAAAAGGAGGGACGGCATGGAGGATAAAAGGGCAGCGCCCGAGGCGATAATAGCCGAGTTTATCAGGAAAAAGCCGGTAATGCTCGATTTCATATCGCACAAGCTCGATGTGTATAACAACAGGCAGCTTGCGGCATTCGGCATAACCCACTCACAGGCGAAGATACTTGTGCGCATCTACCACTCGCCCGACTGCGTGACGGCGCAAAGCGAGCTCAAAGCATTCGGCAGGCGGGGGTCAACGATAACCTCGCTGCTTGCAAACCTTGAAAAGAACGGGCTCATCTACCGCCGCTCAAATGAGGCGGACGCACGGGCTAAATATGTCGGGCTCACCAAAAAAGGGCACGAGGCGGCGTGTGCGGCACTCGGCAACATATCAAGGCTCGAAGAGCTTATTGACAGCTCGCTCACGGGGGCTGAGGCTGAAACCTTGCAGGCGCTTCTTGAAAAGGTCTGCGATACGCTGCACGAAAGGCTTAGCGAAGATATCACAAATACGGAAGAAAGGAATGATAACACTTGATAAAAAAGCTCTTTCCCTGTATCAAGGGGTATGAAAAATACACCTTGCTGACCCCTCTCGTTATGATAGGCGAGGTGGGTATGGAGGTGCTTATACCTCTTGTCATGGCAAAAATAGTTGACGTGGGCATCAAGGGTGACGGCGGCACGTCTTATACGGTCAAAATGGGCATACTCATGGTGGCGATGGCCTGCGTTTCGATGATGTTCGGCTCACTGGGCGCTTACTTCGGCGCAAAGGTAAGCATGGGCTTTTCAAAGAACCTGAGAAACCGCCTTTTCAACAAAGTGCAGGATTTCTCGTTTAAAAACATCGACAAATTCTCCACCGCATCGCTGGTAACAAGGCTCACCACCGATGTAAATATGGTGCAGAACTCCTTCCTGATGTTCATTAAAATGGCATTCAGAGCGCCGGTAATGCTCATAGGCGCACTCATAATGGCAGTAAACGTAAAGCCCGACCTGTCAATAGTGTTCTTAGTGGCTGTGCCGATACTGGGGCTTTCGATGGTGCTTATAATGACCCACGCACACCCCCGCTTCAAGCTCATGCTCGAGCGCTACGACAAGATGAACTCTGACGTTCAGGAAAACCTCATAGGCATACGTGCGGTAAAGGCATTTGTAAGGGAAGACCACGAGAACAAGAAGTTCACCACCGGGGCTGACCTGGTAAGAAAAGCCCAGGTTGCAGCTGAGAAGATAGTAATACTCACCCAGCCGATAATGCAGATAACCATGTATGCGACTATCGTTGCGGTGCTGTGGTTCGGCGGCAATATGGTCATCGGCGGTGATATGAAGATAGGCGAGCTTTCGACATTCATCACCTACATAAACCAGATACTCGGCTCGCTGATGATGATATCTATGATATTCATGATGCTGGTTATTTCAAGAGCATCTATGACGAGAATAGTTGAGGTGCTTGAGGAAGACCCCGACATAACCGATGATGACGCATCTGACATCAAGGTGGAAAACGGTGCTATAGAATTTAAAAACGTAACATTCAGCTACAATGACACAGCAGAAGAAGCGGTGCTGCGAAACATCGACTTAAAGATCGCCTCGGGCGAGACTATCGGCATAATCGGTGCTACAGGCTCTGCAAAGACCACGCTTATATCCCTCATACCGAGGCTTTACGATGTATCATCGGGCGAGGTGCTGGTAGGCGGGCACAATGTCAAGGAATACAAGCTCGCAAACCTGCGTGACGAGGTTTCGGTAGTGCTCCAGAAAAACGTGCTCTTCTCGGGCACTATCAGGGAGAACCTGCGCTGGGGCGACTTTGAAGCCACCGATGAGGAGATAGAAAAGGCGTGCGAGGCTGCCTGCGCAGATGAGTTTATCAACTCATTCCCCGACGGGTATGAAACAGATCTCGGTCAGGGCGGCGTGAACGTATCGGGCGGTCAGAAGCAGAGGCTCTGTATAGCAAGGGCGCTTATCAAAAAGCCCAAGATAATAATTCTTGATGACTCGACAAGTGCGGTCGACACAGCGACCGATGCCAAGATAAGAAAGGCATTCAAGGAGCAGCTCGATGACACGACCACCATAATCATAGCACAGCGCATATCCTCAGTAAAGGATTCAGACAGGATAATAGTTTTAGAGGACGGCGAGATAGACGGCATTGGCACCCACGAGGAGCTGCTCAAAACAAACGCCGTCTACAAGGAAGTTTACGATTCACAGCAGAAGGGAGATGAAGACTGATGGCAGGACCCAGAGGAGGCGGCCCCGGCGGCAGAGGGCAGAAGCCGCTTGAAAAGCCAAAGAACGTCGGTGTTACTATCAGGCGCATATTCTCCTATATGAGCGAGTTCAAGCCGCTTATAATACTTGTTGTGGTGTTCATCATCATATCGGCGCTTGCCTCGGTAATAGGCACATCTTTCCTCAAAAAAGTCATAGATGACTGTATTGAGCCGATGATAAAGGGCAAGACAGACAGCGGCATGAGCAAGTTCGTAAAAACGCTCACGGTCATGAGCATAATCTACGTGATAGGTGCGGCATCCACCTTCTGCTATGCAAGGATAATGCTCAACATCTCTACCAAGGCGCTTTACAAGATAAGGGTAGACCTTTTCACAAAAATGGAGGCGCTGCCCATACGCTTTTTCGACACCCACACCCACGGCGAGATAATGAGCCGCTACACAAACGATGTAGATACTCTGCGTGAGATGCTGTCAAACTCGCTTGCGAGCTTTATCTCGGCAGCTATCACCGTGACGGGCGTGTTCGTTATGATGATATACTACAGCTGGCAGCTCACCCTTATCGTTATAGTGCTCTTCTTCGTTATAGTAAAGCTCACAGCCTTCATCGGCTCACGCTCGGGCGCATATTTCAAGGAGCAGCAGAAAAACGTGGGCAAGGCAAACGGCTACATCGAGGAAATGATAGAGGGCGTAAGAGTTGTCAAGGTATTCTGCCACGAGCAGAAGGCAAAGAACGAATTTGACGTGATAAATGACGACCTGCGCAAGGCAGCCACCAAGGCAAACACCTTTGCAAGCATCATGGGGCCTCTGATGAACAACCTTTCATACATTCACTATGCCATAACCGCTATCATCGGCGGTATCATGGCGATAAAGGGCGTTCACACATTCAGCGGCGTGTTCACGGTAGGTACGGTAATAGCTTTCTTACAGTATACAAGAAACTTCGCAATGCCCATTCAGCAGATATCACAGCAGTTCAACTCGGTACTCTCTGCACTTGCGGGTGCTGAGAGGGTGCTCTCGATAATAGACGAGACCCCCGAGGTAGACGACGGCTATGTTACCCTTGTTAACGCTAAGATAGACGAGAACGGCAACATCACCGAGTCTGACAAGAGAACGGGCATCTGGGCATGGAAGCACCCCCACCAGGCAACAGGTGAGATAACCTACACCAGGCTCGAGGGCAGGGTTGAGTTTGACGACGTGACCTTCGGCTATGAGCCTGACAAGACGGTATTAAACGGCATAACTCTTTACGCAAAAGCAGGGCAGAAGATAGCCTTTGTCGGCTCAACGGGTGCAGGCAAGACCACTATCACAAACCTTATAAACCGCTTCTACGATGTGCCTGACGGCAAGATACGCTATGACGGCATAAACATAAACAAGATAAAGAAAGCAGACCTGCGGCGCTCGCTTTCAATGGTTTTGCAGGACACACACCTGTTCACGGGAACAGTTATGGACAACATACGCTTCGGCAAGCTCGATGCTACCGATGAAGAGTGCATAAAGGCTGCAAAGCTCGCAAATGCACACAGCTTCATCAAGCACCTGCCCGAGGGCTACAACACCGTTATCACAGGTGACGGCGCAAACCTCTCGCAGGGGCAGAGGCAGCTTTTAGCCATAGCAAGAGCCGCAGTTGCCGACCCGCCGGTGCTTATCCTTGACGAGGCGACCTCATCTATCGACACGAGGACAGAGGCGCTCATCGAAAAGGGCATGGATCAGCTCATGGCAGGCAGAACGGTTTTCGTAATAGCCCACAGGCTTTCGACCGTAAGAAACTCAAACGCCATAATGGTGCTCGAACACGGCAAGATAATCGAGCGTGGCGATCACGAAGACCTTATCGCACAGAAGGGCAAATACTACCAGCTCTACACGGGTATGTTCGAGCTGAGTTAATAACGCAGAAAAACCGCTGTATCATCGGATACGGCGGTTCCTTTTGTTATCGAGGGTTTTTGTGTGCGCCCTCCCCTCTCTGTCAAATATCACACCCTGCCGCTTAATATCCCCTGCCGTTTGTCAGAAACGTTAAATTGTTCATAATTATTTATATTATTGCACCTGAACGGGTTTATTACCCTAATCAGGTGGTGTATCATAAAGTATATGATGCGTTGGGGAAGGGGTGAAGGGATCGAGTGCCAAGAATTAGTGCTCTGAGGGTTTTGGGGCGGCTTTTAAAGCCTTGCTTTCATCACGGCGATAATATAGACATTTGGCAGATTATGTGATATAATGAAAGTAACTTTAAAAGCCGGAGGGACAGCTATGGAGCCTGTATTAAAAGTTCAAATCGATCATAAAGCACAGATCAACCTTGCAATGCAGCAAAACTATATTCCCCTGATAAGATGTATTCGCATCACCAATCAGGGCGAGAGGGCGGCAGAGAATATCCATATCAGGATATCGTTCTCGCCTGAATTTGCATCTGCCTATGAGACGGATATACCGATAGTTGCCGCACATGACACTGTGGAGATATCGCCCGTCAGGATAATCCTCTCGCCCGAAACGCTGTCAGGGCTGACCGAGAGGTTAACGGGGCTTATAAAAACAGAAGTAAGCCTCGGCGCAGAGGTGATAGCATCTGACCCTGCCGAAATAGCGCTTATGGCAGCCGATCAGTGGATAGGCACAGCTATCATGCCCGAGCTGACCGCATCGTATATAACCCCCAACCACCCGGCGGTGATGCAGGTGATAAACAAGGCGGCACACTACCTTATGAGGTGGAACAGCGACCCATCGTTCACCGGCTATCAGACGCAGGACCCCAATGCGGTAAGGCTTCAGATGGCGGCTATATATGCAGCTTTGCAGGAAGAGAACATAGCATACACCATGCCCCCTGCAAGCTATGAGATAACAGGTCAGCGTGTGCGCCTGCCGCATAATGTTATTGAGCACAAATGCGGCACCTGCCTTGACCTTTCGCTGCTGTTTGCATCATGCGCCGAGGCGGTAGGGCTGCACCCGCTGCTGGTGTTTATAAAGGGGCACGCTTTTTCGGGCTGCTGGCTTGAAAACGAGACCTTCTCTGACTGCGTGATAGATGACCCCACTGCGCTTACCAAGCGCACAGCAGAGGGCATAAACTCCATATGCCTTGTGGAATGCACCGACTTCGTGGTGGGCAAGTCATTTCATTTTGACAGGGCAGTAAAGCACGCAAATGACAATATGCAGGACACCGAGATATTCGATATGGCGATAGACATACACAGGTGCCGTGGCAACGGTATACGCCCGCTGCCTGTGCAGGCTGACGGGAAATACTCATTCGCTGATTTCGGCAAAAGAGATGAGGCATCAATAACCTCAAGCCCCACGCAGATAAACTTAGACGACCTGCGTGTTGCTGATACCGACTCGAAAAAGCCCGTTTCAAAGCAGGATGTATGGGAGCGCAAGCTGCTTGACCTGTCGCTGAGAAACAGCCTTATCAATTTCAGACTCGGGGCATCGAACATACAGATACTTGCAGCAGACCTCGGCAGGCTTGAAGACGAGCTCGTAAGGGGCGAGAGCTTTAAGATAATGCCCGCACCCAGCGAAATAAGCCTTGCAGTTTCTGACACGAAGATATTTGAGATAGACAACGCAAAAGACCTTGTAATGACTATCGCAGAGGCCGAGTTCAAGGTGCGCAGGCTCAGGAGCTTTTTAAGGGAGGCAGAGCTTGAAGCAGCACTTAAAAAGCTGCACAGAAAAGCAAAGCTCTCACTGGAAGAAAACGGCGCAAATACCCTTTACCTCGCCCTCGGGTTTCTGTGCTGGTATGAAACTGACAGGAGCTTAAGGCGCAGGTATGCACCGCTCGTGCTCGTGCCTGTAGATATAATAAGAAAAATATCAGATAACGCATTTTCACTCAGGATAAGAAGTGAAGAAACTCAGATGAACATAACTCTGCTTGAAATGCTCAGGCAGGATTTCGGCATAAGCATAGGCGGGCTTGACCCGCTGCCCGAAGATGAGAGCGGTATTGATCTTCAGATGGTATTCAACACCGTAAGACGGGCTGTGCTGCCGCAAAAGCGCTGGGAGGTCGAGGAGATCGCATTTCTCGGGCAGTTCTCGTTCGGGCGCTTCATAATGTGGAACGATATACATTCACGAAGCGAAGAGCTTTATCAGAACAAGGTCGTAAGATCGCTCATCACAGGCAAAATGGAGTGGGATCCAAAGGGTATCGACTTATCTCCGAAAGATATAGACGAAAAGCTCTCCCCTGCTGATATGGCTGTGCCCACAAGCGTTGACTCATCACAGCTTGCTGCCATATACGCCGCAGGCGAGGGCGAGAGCTTCGTGCTGCACGGTCCTCCCGGAACGGGCAAATCGCAGACTATCACAAACATGATAGCCAATGCGCTTTATCACGGCAAGTCGGTGCTGTTTGTCGCAGAAAAAATGGCGGCGCTCTCAGTCGTTCAGAACAGGCTGACGCAGCTGGGGCTTGACCCCTTTTGCCTTGAGCTGCACTCAAACAAGGCGCAAAAGCGTGCCGTGCTCGATCAGCTTGACAAAACGCTCTCGGTAGGTCATATAAAAAGCCCCGAGGAATACCTCACACTTGCCGACAAGCTAAAGCAAGAGCGCAGCAAACTCAGCGAAACGATAGCCGCACTTCACCAAAGGCAGCACATCGGTATGTCGCTCTATGACGCTATAATCAAATACGACAAGAGAAAAGAATACAGCGATAAAATAACCCTTGCAGATGATTTTGCTTCCAGGGTAACAGAGGAAGACCACAACAAGGCGTTAGAGCTTATCGGGCGTATACGTGTTGCGGGCGGTGAGCTTGGCGGGTTTGAAAACTCAGCGCTCAAATACTATTGCCGTGCCGATTATTCGTTTGAAATAAGAGATAAGTTTGCAAATGACATCAAGGCGCTTTATGATAACATATCAAACGCCGCAAAGTCTTTCGGCGAGCTTGCGGCAGCTGGCGGCTTTGATGCAAAAAGAAGCTACAGCGCATATAACAGCATCACCGAGCTTTTCTCCCTTGCAGACAGCAATTTATATATGCCCGCAGCCGTGTATGACACAACACCTGTTACGCAGGTGCAAGGTGAGTTTGATGAGCTTATCGCTTTGGGGAAGGAAAGGCAGGAGCTTGGTGTGTATCTGCGTGGGAGCTTTGATGAGGGCTTTCTTTCTTCCGACATAAGCGGGCTGAAGCTGTCGTGGAAAACAAACGAGCAGAAGTGGGCGCTTGCAAGATTCTTTAGCAGGCGTGGGCTTATAAGAACGCTCAGGGCATATTCCAAGACCCCGGGCAGCGTGAATGCCGATAACTTCCTTGAAATATGCGAAAAGGGCGAGCGGTATCAGCAGCTCAGAAGCGAGACCGACTCACTCTCACCAAAGTTCCTGCCGTTTATAGGCGAGTTCTGGCAGGGCGAGAGCACCGATTTTGAAAAGCTCGGGCTTGCAAAAGCAAACACGCTGAGAATGCGAGAGCTTATAGCTATGATCGGTGATGAGCGCATAACCAATGCTTCTCAGAATATCTCGTCTGTCTCTGACCAAGCGCAAAAGGCGGTTTATGACCGTGATGCATTAAGGGCTTATTCAGATAAAATGCAGGCAGAGCATTCACTTGATATGTCATTCTTTGATAATACTGAGGATTGGTACGCTAACGCCAAAGCTATTGTCGGGGATATGCTTGACAGTGTAGACCACCTGCGTGAAAGGTCTGTGCTTGAAAGCCTGCTGTGTGAGCTTGACAGCATGAGCCTTGGCGATATCACAGGCGCATTCAGAAGCGGAAGGGTCAACGAGCAGACGCTTGAAAACGCATACATATGCGCAGCCGCAAAGGCAACAATAGTAAGTGCAATGTCTGCCGACACAAGGCTTTCGGCATTCCACGGGGCACAGTTTGATGTATCTGTCACAAAATACCGTGAGCTGACTGAGCGGTTCAGAAAACTGACCGTTCAGGAACTGATATCACGCCTGAGTGCAAAGATACCCACCCCGTCAGACGGCGTAAGGCAAGGCAATTCAGAGATAAGCATACTGCAAAGAGCAATAAAAAGCGGCGGGCGTATGCTCTCTATCAGAAAGCTGTTTGACAGCATACCCACGCTGCTGCGGCGCATATGCCCGTGTATGCTCATGAGCCCTATCTCGGTAGCGCAGTATATTGACCCTAAGTTCCCGAAATTTGATCTGGTGATATTTGACGAAGCATCACAGATGCCCACCAGCGAAGCAGTAGGTGCGATAGCGAGGGGCGAGAATGTAGTAGTCGTTGGCGACCCCAAGCAGCTGCCGCCGACCTCGTTCTTTACCGCACAGAATGTCGATGAAGAGAACTACGACAAGGAAGACCTTGAAAGCGTGCTTGATGACTGCCTTGCACTATCCATGCCGCAGAAGCACCTGTTATGGCATTACCGTTCAAGGCACGAAAGCCTGATAGCTTTCAGCAATGCAAGGTTCTATGAAAACAAGCTGCTGACCTTCCCCTCACCCGATGACAGCCTGAGAAAAGTCAGGCTGATACCCGTAAGCGGCTACTATGACAAGAGCCAGACCAGGCA
>JAFYET010000054.1 GCA_017544125.1 Ruminococcus sp.
CGGTCAAGCGTATTTTGGGCAATCCCATTTACATCGGGAGACTTGAACAGCTTCGATATACAACAGTCAGCTACAAAAATCACAAGATCATTCAGAAAGATAAGGACGATTGGGCGGTTATCGAGAATAATCATGAGCCTATCATTTCGCAGGAATTGTGGTATAAAGTTCGTGAGATCGAGGATTCTGTCAGCACCGGCAAGCAAACGAAAAAAGGTGTAACGATGCCGCTTTCGGGGCTTGGATACTATGCCGACTGCGGAACGAAAATGAAACAGCACTATTCATCGGGTGCGAAAGCTCCTTACGGCTATGTATGTGGTTTTCACGCCCGTTTCGGCAAAGAGCATTGCACATCTCACCACATCAATTACACCGATTTGGAGAGTATCATCTTGCAGGATATTCGCCGTCAGATCGACTTTGTGATGAACGATGATAAGGCTCGTGAGAAGTATTTTGCCCGTAAGCGTGGCGAGAGATCCGCTCGTGATAATTCCGACAGGAAAGGGCAGAAAGACATTGAAAAGCGTATCACTGATCTCGACAAGCTGATTCAGAAGATCTATGAAGATAAGGTGCTGGGCAGTCTGCCTGAAAAGACTTGCGCTGATCTTCTAATCAAATATCAGCAGGAGAAAGACACCTTACAGACAGAGCTTGATACGCTCGTTCAGAGAGCCGAAGCAGATTGCCAAGACGAGGCTGATGTTGATGAATATATCCGCCGCTCGAAGTCCTATGCAGGGGCAGAGGAGCTTACACGGCAGATGTGCCTTGAACTGATCGACGCAGTAACGGTCGATGAGTTTGAGAGGGGCAAGCAGGAGCGTGATATTCACATTTATTACAAGTTTATTGATAAGGGCTATACTGGTAAGTCCGATGATTGAGAAATGGGGTTACTTTATGGCTGGGTGACTAACGACAAGGCAAAAGCAAATCCGTGGCACTACAAGAGAAATCCCATAGAAGATTTTGTGACAGGGTTTTAGGGAGGGAGATCTATGCACTTTACAGGGAGCGTTTACCGCAACCCATATTGAGAGACATTTCCGCTTCAACCAGAGTCACCGACCTTTGCAACCAAACCGTAGAACAGCTTAAAAGCCTGAAAGAAATGGGTTCAGGTCGTTGTGTATTTTGTGAGCTTTGTAATACTAAGCGAATGCTCCTGACTTTTTGTATTATGGATTGAAAATCTGAGCTTATTATGGTATAATTGGTATTGTAAAGTGTGTGCGAATTAATTGCACAAATCAGAATTTGTGATGCTGATGTTTTTTAGAACCTGTCTACATAGGATGAATGTGCAGATTTTTGAGCATAATTTTGCCTGAGGACAAGGCGAGAATCCGCAGGAATGCTGTTGCATTTCAAGGCTTTTTAACGCAGTCACCGGCAAAATTTGACGAAAAGATGTGCATGAATCCCTATGTGGACAGGTTCTCATATTGACCGTGTTCGCTGCACTCTCTCAGTTGGAGCGTGAGCAGCTCAAACAGCGCCAGCGTGAGGGCATCGAGATAGCCAAAGCACAGGGCAAGTACACGGGCAGAAAGCCCACCCCGATCGACTGGACGAGGTGCGGTCAGTTCTATGGGGAATGGAAGTCCAAGAGCATCATA
>JAFYET010000055.1 GCA_017544125.1 Ruminococcus sp.
GAAGGACGACGAGAAGGACGATAGCAAGAAGGACGACGCAAGTAAGACTGACGCTAAGGACGACACCAAGAAGGACGAAGGCACTGCTAATGCAGGCACAGCTACAGGCAACCCTGTAACAGGTGCAGCCGCAGCATTCGGTGGTCTTGCAGCAGCTATCGGCGCATTCGCTATCTTCAAGAAGAGAAAGTAATGGCACAAAGCTGAATAAGGCTTTAATAAAAAAGCAGCAGGGCTCGCCTTGCTGCTTTTGCTTATGGTGATAATTATGTTTAAGAAAACTATTTGTTCTGTGGCGCTGGCGGCTGTGGCTGCCTGTGTGGCTGCGCCCTGTGCATATGCCTCCGACGGCGTGTTCTCCGTGACCTCGGGCACGGTAAAGGCGGGCGATGAGATAACCCTTGATGTCAATATCAGAGACAGTTCAAGGCTTGCAGGCGTGCGGCTTTTTGTCAAGTATGATGCCTATACATTCACCCTGACAGATGCGCAGGAGGTGGATTTCAGCGGCGTTATGACAGGTGCTCTCGACCACGAGCCCTTTACCTTCAACTGGCTGGATTTTAATATCCCCGCACGAAGCGGCACGTTTCTGAGAATGACCTTTGCCTGCGACAGAGAGGCGCTTTCAGGCGACTACGATTTCTCCCTTTTCTATGAGGAGGAGGATTGCATTGATATCTACGGCACGCCCCTTGACTTTGAGATAGAGGAGGGGACGGTCACTGTCACCGGCGGCAAACCGGCTGAGACCGATAAGCCTGTCGTTACTACCAAGACCACCGATGCCACAAAGGGTACGCGTGATAAGCAAACGACCTCTGCCAGGCAGACAACTCAGGTAAAAGAGAAAACCACTACTAAATCTTCCGAAACGCAGCAGACCACGGATAAGGACGATTCCTCCGAGCCTGATAAGACCACCTCTGAGCCCGATGACAGCTCATCAAAGGGGGAGGGGAGCGACAAGAAAACCACCGCCGCTGATTCCGAGCCTGATACCACCTCGGTGACAACTCAGGTGACAGACAGCTCGGGCGAGACTGTTACAACTACATCGTCCGTCACCGCAGCAGCGGCAGCAGTTGACGATAACAGCTCCTCCGCTGACGATGAAAAGGACAGCAAGAAGGGGCTCATAGCCCTGATAGCCTTTGTGGGGCTTTGCGGTATCGTGGCTGCTGTATGGCTCGTTTTCAGGATAAAGAAAGAAAAATAAGCGCAAAATAATAAGTCTATGCAGAAGCGTTATCTGCATAGACTTTTTTCTTTGGCTATTTTATGCGCTTGCCCTTTTTCTTGGGCTTTTTCTCTTCTTCTATCGGGGCTTCCTTGCCGCCCATATCCTCGAAAATAGCTTCATCATCGTTTTTGAGGTAGTCAAATTCGGGGTTGTCTTCGCCAAGCTTGTCGTAGTAGGGCTGTATAACGTATTTTCTTATCACGGGGTAGCAGTTGAAGCAGGTGACGAAGCACAGAAAGCTCATCGTCCAGAACAGCATCAGGAATAACGAAAGCGGCAGCATTGTTATCATCATAAAGCCTACCGTCAGCCATACCAGCAGCGTTATCAGTGACTGCTTTAAGCCAAGGCTTGTTAAGAAGAAAGCGTTTTTGAATATCTGCCGCAGGCTCAGCGTTGTGGAAACTATCATAAGATAGATGTAAAAGTGCATCATAAAGAATACTATCACGCACATAAGGCATATCACAAAAGGTATATACATCATCTTGTTCTGCTCAGCCCATGCGCTGTATGAGGGTATCGCAACTATTGCTGACACGATGAACAGCAGGTCGATAAGCCCCATGATAAAGCTCTGCTTGAAGTTTTTCTTGAACGCCTGCCAGAAGTCATGCCAGACGAATGCGTGCCTCTCCTGCGAGAAATTCCTTGCGACCTTGGTCATTGCAGCTGTGGCAGGGCCAAAGGTCACGACCGGTATGCAGGCAAGCAGATATATGAGGTTGAGCCCCATAAGTATCCACATTCTTCGCCCGTAGACCTCCATGAACTTGAAAAGCCCTATCTTTTCCTGCGGGGCTTTTGGCACGCCCGGGCCTGCGCTGTTGTAATTTGAGAATAAACCCATAGTTTCACTTTCCTTTGTCTAAGTTTTATATTTCCTTTGCAAGACACACCGCGCCCTCTAATTTGTCATAGGGCGGGTAGTTGTCTATGTATCTGTAGCCGAGGGCTTTGTACATCGCCACAGCCCCGTTCATTTTCTCTCTTGTCTGAAGTATGAGCCGTTTAAAGCCTCTCTCTGCGGCTTTTTGCTCTAACAGCCCCATCATCTGAGTGGCTATGTGCCTGCCACGGTACCCGGGCTCTACCCATACACGCTTTATCTCGATGTCGCTGTCATTGTAGGCTTTCAGCCCGCAGCAGCCCACGGCAATGTCGCCGCAGTACGCTATCAGCACATTCTCGATCGTCGCCGACAGGTTGTAGGGTATAAACCCCTCACGCTTGTCCTTCCCGCCGACAAGTGAGCTGTAATAGTCCTCGGTTATCTTGTAAAAGTGCTTAAATTCTTCGCTTTTTCCGTCTGTCCATATAAATTTAATGTCCATAATTTCGCCCTTTTACCCAAATAACACCGAATAAGCAATTGTCAGCAGGCTCTGTAAAAGTGCCGCCGCCCCTGCACAGGCAAGGAGTATCAGCATCTTGACGCAGTAGAGCTTGCTTATGTCTGCCATGCAGCGCTCGGAGGTGTCGCTTATTAGCGTTTTAAACACTATCCCCGACATTGCAAGTGATTCTCTTGCGGCAAGTGAGAGTATCATAAGCCCCGCCGCCCCCTCGGGCAGCAGCAGGAACGAGAACACCCGTATACCCTCTCTGCCGTATGCACAAAACACCGAAGCCGCCGCTGCACCAATGCCTACCGCACGGTATAAAAGCACCAAAACAGTAAACGGCTGCCCCAGCGCACACAGCCCCAGTAAAAACACCGCCAGCAAAAACACAAACGATGCCCCGAAGCTCTTTATCAGCGCCCTGCCGAAATCATCACCGAGCCTTGCGGCTAAAAAGTCATCACGAATGACGGAGAGTGTTTTCAGCGTATCTTCACTTACATAGCAGTAGATAAGCGTTCCGAACAGCACCCCGAAAAGTGCCGCCCCCATTAAAAACACGAGCGTATCAAGCCTTGCAGACCTTGTCCTGAGCATATATATCACCTCATATCATCTGAGTAATATATATGCTTGTGTGTCTGTGTTTATTACTTTGAAAGCTCGTATGCACGCTTTGTGCAGGCCTTGCAGCAATCGTCAACTGCCTTTTTAAGGTCGTTGCCCCTGAGCTGCTCAAGCCCTGCAATGGTAGTGCCGCCCTTTGACGATACCATTGTGATAAGCTCATCAAGGCTCTTGCCGCTGTCGGTTATCATCTTTGCCGAGCCTATGAGCGACTTGGCAAAGAGCGCAGTAGCGGCCTCTTTGTCTATGCCTACGCTCTCAGCATATTCTATGAAATACTGTGCATAGAGGTATATAAAAGCAGGCGACGAGCCGTTTATTGCGATTATCTCTTTCATCTTGTCCTTAGGCACTACCGAGTAGATGCCGCCCGATGCAAACACCTTGCATACAAGCGCAAACTCCTCATCTGTAACGCTGTCAGAGTGAGAGAGCGCCGTTGCACCCTCGCCAAGCAGGAAAGGTGTGTTGGGCATTACGAGAACCACCTTTGCACCCTCGACCGTTCTCTTTGCGTAGTATTCATCGGTAACGCCCGCAAGTATCGAAACTATAACTGTATCCTTAGTTACGGCAGCAGCTGCCTCATCGAGCACCTCGTCAAGCTGCTGGGGCTTTATCGCAAAGAATACATACTTGCACTTGCTTACTACCTCAGCGGCACTGCCTGCTGTGTTAACGCCTGCCGCCTTTGCACGGCTAAGCGCTTCGTCTGATTTGTCAAAGGCATAAAGGCTCACGCCGTCTTTCATCTCGCTGCCGAGAATGCCCTTCATAATAGCGTAGCCCATATTGCCTGCGCCTATAAAGCCTATGTTTGTCATAATTATCAGTCCTTTAGTTCTTTTCTATTTTGCCAAGTGAGAGGTCTTTGAGGTATGCGTTTATGAACCCGTCAAGGTCGCCGTCCATGACCGCCTGCACCTGAGTTGTCTCATAGCCTGTTCTTGTGTCCTTTACAAGGGTGTAGGGCATGAATACATATGAGCGTATCTGCGAACCCCATGCTATCTCCTTCTGCACGCCCTTGATATCTGATATCTTGTCTAAATGCTCCTGCTCCTTTATCTTGACCAGCTGTGCGGTAAGAAGCATCATAGCGTATTTTCTGTTCTGTACCTGTGAACGCTGTGTCTGGCAGGAAGCGACTAAGCCCGTGGGTATGTGTGTAAGCCTTACAGCCGAGGAAGTCTTGTTGATGTGCTGACCGCCTGCGCCCGATGAACGGAACACGTCCATCTTGATATCCTCGGGGCGTATCTCTACCTGTATGCTCTCGTCTATCTCGGGCATGACGTCAACAGCCGAGAATGAAGTGTGCCTGCTCCCCGAGCTGTCAAAAGGCGATATGCGCACGAGCCTGTGAATGCCAGCCTCGCTCTTTAAATAGCCGTAGGCGTTCTCGCCCTCGATGAATATAGATGCGCTCGTGTAGCCTGCATCGCCGCCCTCGAGTATATCCATCACCTGAACCTTGAAGCCGTGCTTGTCTGCCCAGTGGGTGTACATACGGTAAAGCATCTCTGTCCAGTCCTGCGCCTCGGTGCCGCCTGCGCCTGCGTGAAGCGTCAATATGCAGTTGCGGCTGTCATACTCGCCTTTGAGCAGCGTTTCGAGCTTTATCTTTTCAAGCTCTTCACCCAGCTTTCTGAGTTCTTCGCCTATCTCCTCAACCATTGAGTCATCATTCTCTTCGGCAGCCATTTCTATCATGACCTCGATGTCTTCAACGGCTGCGGTGAGCTTGTTGTATTTTTCAACCTTGTTTTCTAAGTTCCTTGTCTGCTGTAAAACCTTCTGCGAGTTCTCGGTGTCGTCCCAGAACCCCGGCTCGGCTGCCTTTTCGTGCAGCTCTTCTATCTTCTCCTTGCTGTTTTCAATGTCGTATACCGAATACAGCTCCTCCACCTGAGGCCTGTATTTTTCAAGATCAGCCTTTAAGTTTTCTAAAAATACCATAACTCTCTCCTTATTTCACATAAAAATATACCATACCTTTATATTATATAACAAACTTAGAAAAAAGTAAAGAAAATTTTGTGAAAACTATTTCTTTTTCTAAAAAAATATGTTATAATATTTATTCAGAGAGTAAAATACAGCATATTTTACAAAAAATAGTATTAAAAACAGGGAGAATGATAATATGATATGCCCGGCTTGCGGCGGTAATAACTTAGAAGGTGCGGATAAATGTGTTTTCTGTAACGCTCCGCTCAACGGGGTGCCGGTAAATATGCAGCAGCCCGTACAGCCTGCTGCTCCCGGCTATAGCTCCCAGGCGGCACCTGCATACAACTATGCGGCTATAGCGGCAGATATGTTTAAATACTGCAGTATAGACCTTGAACCTAAAATGAACGTGGCAGTTATAGTGATATTTGCGGTGATCGGTGCAGCGATCCTTGCTGTCGGTGTCATGCTTTCACTTATGCCGTTTATACTTGTAGGGCTGGGTGTTGGCGTTATCGGTTCATTGATAGTATTCGCAACCTGTAAAACGGCTCAGAAAGAGGCAGTGCGTACAAAGAACCTGTTTGCTGCTGACGGTCAGGAGTTTATTCTTCAGGAATTTGCATCAGCTCAGTCATTTGCAAACGACCAGTTCAGAATGAGCGGTTTTTATATCTTCGCTAAAATCAAAGGGGTTTACAGAACCGTAAACATAACCAAGATAACAAGAGTTACCGAGAAAACTAATTTTATCCCTACAGGTGTTCACCTTGATGCCAATATAGACGATGAATCGGGAAGCGCTGTGGTTACACTGTGCAGGCTTCATCTCGGAAGATCCAAAAACGAAGCTGATGACTTGTTTAATGAGATTGTGGCAAGAAAACAGTTTGCTTATGAGCAGTATTCACAAAACAGATAGAACGGTTTTGAAGTTTACTTTTATTAAAAAAGAGGTCCTGTAAATGCTTTGCCCCGCTTGCGGAAATGATGTGTTAAAAGAAACTGCTAAATTCTGCCCCTCCTGCGGTTCGCTGCTCGGGCAGCAGGGGGGAGAGGTTATACCCCCTCAGGCACAGTCCTATGTTCAGCCGCAGAATATGCAGTACGCGCCTCCTCCGCAGGAGCTTGCACAGATAGGCAAGGCGATGCACGATTATATCAAGGTCGATCTCGAGCCAAAGATGAGCAAGGTCGCAATCGTGGTATCGGTCATAGTCGGGCTTGCAATATCGGCTTTGTCGCTTATTGATATGACATTCGGCTTTCTGTTTGTGGGGCTGCTTGTTATGGCATTGCTGATACTCATAATCTGGGGCGTTTATAAGATGAACATAACCGCATCTTCAAGGCTAAAGCGCTTTTTCTCACTTGACGGCGAGGCGAATGTGCTTATGGAGTTTGCATCTGCCGTGCCTATGGCTAACGATCAGTTCAGGCTAAGCGCTCACTATATCTTTGTAAAAACCAGATGTATGGTGCGTATACTCGATGTCACCAAGATAACAAGGGTCAAGGAGAGCACCAACTTTATCCCCACAGGCGTGCGGCTCGATGCACTTGTTGAGGATGAGCACGGGCCTTTGAACATAACCCTTTGCAGGCTTCATATGACAAAGAGCAAGTCAGAGGCAGATGAGTATTTTAACCAGATAACGGCAAGACAGCAGGCAGTTGTCAATGAATACAATATGCAGAGAAGATAAAAACAACACTGACAAACGAAAGGAGACCAGTAAGTGGAAACAAACAGATTTTACGGCTCACGCTGTATTTCCTGCAAAAAGATATTCGGGCAGGGCGATGATATAGTCGTATGCCCCGAGTGCGGTACTCCTTATCACAGAGAGTGCTATAAGAACGAGGGTAAGTGTATAAACGATGCCCTCCACGAAACAGGACATACATGGAAGCCTATAACCGAGGAGGAGGCAGCAGCGATAGAGACCAGCGAGGACGGAACTATCCGCTGTATGCGCTGCGGCGAGGAGAATACGGCAGATATGCTCTTCTGTACCAAATGCGGGCTGCCGCTTCACCAGAACGAGCCCCCCGAGAGACCCTTTAACGATATATACAGCCCCAACCGCTACCCCGGCGCCGGCGGTGAAAGCAGCAAGGAACAACAGCCGCAGATGAATTCTGCGCCTTTCCGCAATACCATAATGCTTGATAAGAATTCCGAGATAGACGGCATCACGATAGAGGATTATGCTTGCTATGTCAAGAGCAACCCTATCTACTTTATAACCACGTTCTTCCGCTTTTTCAAGCTGGGCAGCAAGATATCCTTCAACTTCGGTGCGGTGCTTTTCCCCGAGTTCTATATGCTCTACCGCAAGATGTATGTGCGTGGCATAATAATGCTCATACTCAGCTTCCTGCTTTCGGTGCCCTCGTATATCTACCTCGGCACGCAGGAGTTTATGGGGCAGGTGTTCATCAAGAGCGCAGGCTTTGTTGAGGGCAAGACCTTCCAGCTTATCTATCAGGCATCTTACTATGCTTTCTGGGCAGTAAGGCTGCTGCTGGGCTTCTCGGTGAACTATATGTATTATTCCTCTGTCAAAAAGAGGATACGCCGAATAAAGGCAGAAAACCCCGACACTATGGAGGCAAGGCAGATAATGGCTCTTGCAGGCGGTGTTTCGTGGCCGGCAGTAATCATGGGCGGAACGCTTATGTTCGGGCTGTTCACGGGGCTAATGTTTTTGATAAACAGCTTTACTTGATGTGCGAATTTACAGAAAATTTACATTTATAACGATATCAAGGTTGACATTTCAGCCGACCTGTGATATAATAATTGAGTTATCCTTGCTTGTGTAAAAACACAGGCGAAATCCAAAGGGAGGTGCATTTAAAATGGCAAAGTTAACTGAAAATTACGAAGCAATGGTCGTATTCAGCATGAAGAAGGAAGAAGAGGAGATAAAGAGCCTCATCGAGAAGTTCACTGCTATGATCAGCGCTGAGGGCTCGGATGTTACAACAAACGAGTGGGGCAAGAGAAAGCTCGCTTACGCTATCAACTACGAAAACGAGGGCTACTATGTTCTTTGGAACTTCACAGCTAAGCCTGAGTTCCCGGCTGAGCTCGAGCGTGTACTCGGCATTACAGACGGCGTTATTCGTTTCCTGATAACACTTAAGTAAGAAGACCCTTAGAGAATGGAGAGTGCTTAGGATGCTTAACAGAGTTATTATAATGGGCAGGATCACACAAGATCTCGAGATAAAGCAAGCGGGCGGACAGCCTGTGGTCAGCTTTACTATTGCTGTTGAAAGAGGCTATACTGATCAGAATGGTCAGAGACCTGTTGACTTCATTGACTGCGTTGCATGGAGACAGCACGCAGAGTTTATCGGCAGATATTTCGGTAAGGGCAGGATGATTGCTGTTGAAGGCGAACTGCGCAAGAGAGATTATACTGATAAAAACGGTAACAAGCGCTATGTTACAGAAGTTTATGTAACTAATACGAGCTTTACCGGTGAGTCTAAGAGAGACGGCAACGGAAACGGTGCTTCCTATCAGAGCAACGGCGGTTATAACAATAACGGCTATAACAACAACAGCTACCAGCAGCCCCAGCAGAATAACTACCAGCCTCAGTACAACCAGCCCCCGCAGCAGAACAATATGTCTATCGGCGGCATGGAAGACTTTGAGGAGATAATAAGCGACGACGGCGTTCCGTTCTGACGAAAAAGTAACATTCGATACAGTTAGGAGGATAGATCAATGGAAAATCAGAGACCTGCAAGGCCTGTAAAGAGAGGCCGCAAGAAGGTTTGTATGTTCTGTGTTGACAGAGCTGAGACTATAGACTACAAGGATATAACAAAGCTCAGAAAGTGCATGACAGAGAGAGCTAAGATTCTCCCCAGAAGAGTAACAGGCACTTGCGCTTATCATCAGAGAGAGCTCACAAAGGCTATCAAGAGAGCACGTCACGTTGCACTCCTGCCTTATGTAGCTGACTAATAAAGTCTATACGAGCGGAGATATCCAAACGGGTATCTTCGCTTTTTTGTTTCTATAAATATGCAATACTCTAACCTTAAATTTATACTTGCAAAATGCTGTGATTTATGGTATCATATAAGTAAGCAGAACTTGAGAACAAAGCAGAAAGGAGAACGGTTTTATGACTGAAATAAAGATAGAAAAGGATAAGCTCATTCCCTGCGTGCCTACAAGGGATCTCGTGGTGTTTGAGGATATGACCGTTAATTTCGAGGTTGCAAGGGGCTTTACTATAAGCGCTGTGAAAAAGGCTATGAACGGCGACGGGTTCGTTTTCCTGATAGCGCAGAGAAGCGTTGCAGTTGAAGAACCCGAGAAGAAGGACTTATATAAATATGGTATCTTAGGTGAGGTAAGGCAGGTGATCAAGTCGCCGAGCGGCGTTTACAGGTGCTTAGTTCACGGTATCTCAAAGGGCAAGCTGCTTGATCTTGTAAAGGTCAAGGATAACTGCCTTTACGCTTCTATAAAGCTGGTTGGCATTGGGCGTGAAAAGGTCAGCGAGGTTGAGCTCACTGCACTTATGCGTCAGGTGAGCGAGGCGTTTGAGAACTACCTCGAGGTCATTCCCCGCATACCCAAGGAGCTTTACTACGATGTGGCATCTGCTGAAACACCCAAGGAACTGTTTGAGGCAATAGCTTATAATATACCCCTGCCCACAGACGATAAGCAGATAATGCTCGACCTTAATACATACGGCGAGCGCCTTGCATACCTGCTCTCGACTCTTAGCCATGAGATAGAGGTAAGTATGCTCGAGCGTGAGATACACGAGCACGTATCGTCTACTATTGATAACCAGCAGCGTGAGTATTTTATACGAGAGCAGATAAGGGCGCTGCATAATGAGCTGGGCGACGGCAGCGATGTTGACGAGAGCGATGAAGCACAGCAGTACCTTGCAAAGATAGGGGAGCTGACTGCTTCCGATGAGGTGAAGGATAAGCTCACAGCTGAGGCAAAGCGCCTTATGAAGATGCCCTCGGGTACGCAGGAGGCGGTGGTTATAAGAAACTACCTCGATACCTGCCTTGCACTGCCCTGGTCGGAAAAGACCGAGGACAGGCGTGATATAAAGAAAGCTGAGAGCATTCTTGAAAAAGACCACTACGGCATGAAAAAGGTCAAGGAGCGTGTTGTCGAGAACCTCGCAGTAAGAATGATGACACCCGATATAAAGGGGCAGGTAATATGCCTTTACGGTCCTCCCGGAGTGGGCAAGACCTCTGTCGGCAGGAGTATCGCAAGGGCGCTTGACAGAAAGTATGTCAGAGTATCACTCGGCGGTGTAAGAGATGAGAGCGACATCAGAGGTCACAGAAAGACCTACGTTGGCGCAATGCCCGGGCGTATAATAGATGCTATGAAGCAGGCGGGCACGAAGAACCCCGTTATACTGCTCGATGAGATAGACAAAATGAGCAATGACTTCCGTGGCGACCCTTCGAGCGCTATGCTCGAGGTGCTTGACGGCGAGCAGAACTCCGGCTTCAGAGACCACTTTATCGAGCTGCCCTTTGACCTTTCCGAGGTGTTGTTCATAACCACTGCAAACTCCCTTGACACGGTGGCACCCCCTCTGCTTGACAGAATGGAGGTCATCGAGCTTGCAAGCTATACAAGAGAGGAAAAGTATAATATAGCAAAGCTGCACCTTATCCCCAAGCAGCTCAAAAAGCACGGGCTTAAGGCATCACAGGTAAGAATAAGCAAAGATGCTATATATTCGCTCATCGACTTCTACACCAAGGAAGCAGGCGTTCGTAAGCTCGAGCGCTCGGTGGCTACGCTTTGCAGAAAGGCTGTAAAGCAGCTGCTCGAGGACGAGAATGTAACAAAGGTAACGTTCAAGGCGGCTAACCTTGAAGAATACTTAGGTCATAAGAAATATCTTCCCGACCTGGCATCTGAAAAGGACGAGGTAGGGCTTGTAAACGGTCTTGCCTGGACTTCCGTGGGCGGCGTGCTAATGCCGCTTGAGGTGCTTGTGCTTGATGGCAAGGGCAAGGTCGAGCTCACAGGCTCGCTTGGCGATGTTATGAAAGAGTCGGGGCAGATAGCTGTCAGCTACTGCCGTGCCGTGTGCGATAAGTACGGCATCGCCCCTGATTTCTACGAGAAGAAGGATCTGCACATACACGCACCCGAGGGCGCAGTTCCCAAGGACGGTCCCTCGGCAGGCGTTACTATGGTAACGGCTATGGTAAGCGCTCTTTCGAGCATTCCCGTAAGAAAAGACGTTGCCATGACGGGCGAGATAACCCTCCACGGCAAGGTGCTGCCCATAGGCGGTCTGCGTGAAAAGCTCATGGCGGCTTATAAGGCAAAGATAAAGACTGTCATCATACCCGCAAAGAACAAGGGCGACCTTGACGAGGTCGATGATGTTGTCAAGAACGGCCTTGAGATAATCTTCGCCGAGGATCTTAACACCGTGCTTGAAAATGCACTTGTAAAGGTAACAAAGCCTGCAAAGCCGGTCAAAACTGCCAGAAAGCGCAGAGAGGCCGTGCTGACGGCGAATTGAGGGGCAAAGCGTTATGTATAAATACGGAAAAGCCGTTCACATAGCGGTGATAGCGGTCATCATCGCTGCAATACTGTTTTTCCCTGCAAGGCTCATC
>JAFYET010000056.1 GCA_017544125.1 Ruminococcus sp.
CGTATTCAACGTACCAGTCATTTATCCCGGTGTTGTAGTAGGCAAACGCCCTCTTGTCGAGCTTGAATACTACCTTCTTGCTCTGCCCGGCTTTGAGCGTTACCTTTTCAAAGCCTTTTAGCTCCTTTATCGGTCTTGCTGCCGATGAATGACTGTCGCTCACGTATAGCTGTACAGTTTCCTTGCCGTCACGCTTGCCGGTGTTCTTTACGGTGACGGTAACTGTGAGAATGTCCGTGTCCTTTATCTCGTCAGCGCTCAGCGTTATGTCCGAGTATTCAAACTCGGTGTAGCTAAGCCCGTGCCCGAAGGGGAAGAGTACAGGCATTTCTTTCTTATCGTAATATCTGTAACCTACAAATATGCCCTCACGGTATTCCACCCTGTCGCCCTCGCCGGGGAAGTTTAAGTATGACGGGTTGTCAGACAGCTTTATGGGGAATGTCTCAGCCAGCTTGCCGCTTGGGTTCACCTTGCCAAAAAGCACATCGCATACAGCTCCGCCTACCATCTCGCCGCCTAAGTAGCATTCAACTATGCCCTTGACCTTGCCCGCAAATGGCATCTCAATGGGTGCGCCGTTGTGCAGTACAACTACCGTGTTCTTGCATACCTCGCTGACCCTCTCGATAAGCTCCAGCTGGCAGGCGGGCATTCTCATGTGGCTCCTGTCAAAGCCCTCCGATTCAAACGCATCGGGCAGCCCTGCAAATATAACTGCAACGTCGCATTGCTCTGCAAGAGTTACCGCTTCACCGAGCAGCGCTTCGTCTGTCCTGTCCTCGCTTGTGATGTAGCCCTGTGCGTATGATACTTCTGCAAATTCTTCCGATGCCTTAAGCGCCGAAAGCGTCTGCTCGGTGTTAATGTGCGAGCTGCCGCCGCCCTGGAACCTCGGCTTGTCAGCAAACTCACCGATAAAGGCTATCTTCTTCTTTGTGTCAAGGGGGAGTATCTTCTTGTCATTCTTTAAAAGCACTATGCACTCAGAGGCTATGCGCCTTGCAAGGGCTCTGTCCTTGTCCTTGTCCCACTTTGCGGCATACTGTCTGTTCTCATCGCCTTTGAATACAAGGTCAAGCACTCTTGCCACAGCTTTGTTAAGGTCAGCCTCGTCAAGCTCGCCGTTCTTAACAGCCTCGACAATTCGCTTGTCATTCTTGCCCATGCTGCCGGGCATTTCCAGGTCAAGCCCAGCCGCTACGCCCTTGGGTCTGTCATCAACAGCGCCCCAGTCGCTTACCACAAGCCCGTCAAAACCCCATTCCTCACGCAGAATATCTGTGAGCAGCCGCTTGTTCTGTGATGAGTATTCGCCGCCTATCTTGTTGTATGAGCACATCACCGTCTGCGGCTTTGCTTCCTTGACGGCGTATTCAAATGCCGAGAGGTATATCTCACGGAAAGCCCTTTCGTCTATCTCGGCAGATACCGATAATCGCCTTGTCTCCTGATTGTTAGCCGCAAAGTGCTTGAGCGATGAGCCCACGCCCATGCTCTGAACACCCTTTATGTGTGCTGCCGCCATCTGTGATGCAAGGAAAGGGTCTTCCGAGAAGTATTCAAAGTTTCTGCCGCAAAGGGGCGAGCGCTTGATGTTGGCTCCCGGACCTAACAGAACAGCAACACCCTCGGATTGACACTCGTTGCCGAGCGCCTTGCCCATATCCTGCACCAGCTCTCTGTCATATGAGCAGGCAAGCGCACACGCCGCCGGGAAGCATACAGCCTTTATGCTGTCGCCCGTGTCCGTCATCTTCCTGAGCCCGTGAGGGCCGTCAGACATCATTATTACTGGTATGTCCTTGCCCTCCACAGCCTTTGTGTGCCAGAAATCAGCCCCCGAGCATAGTGAAGCCTTTTCTTCGAGGGTCAGTTTTTTTATTATTTCTTGAATCTTTGCTTTATCCATAGTGGTATTCTCCTTAAAAAGTATAGTATAATTATAACATTTTTTGAATGGATTTTCCACCCTTTTTGTATAATTTAACAGTAATTTAATATTTGCCCTATTTGCTTGAAATATTAACATTTATACGTCATAATTGAAACAGTATTAAACTATAAGGAGCTGCATTTATGAGCCGCTATAAAGCCTATATTTTTGATTTTGACCTGACCCTTGTTGACTCGACAAAGCCGATAGTCGCCTGCTTTAAGCATACCCTTAAATCTTTCGACTATGATATCCCCGATGACCAGACTATAATCGACACGATAGGGCTGCCGCTGACAGATGCTTTCGATATACTCTCGGGCATTACCCCTAACCCCAATAAGGCGCAGATGCGTAAGACCTACGTCGCCTATGCTGACGGCATTATGGCAAGGGAGAGCATATTCTACCCCGATGCGCTGGGTATACTCCAATCTCTCATAACTGCTGAGCGTAAGGTCGCTATCGTCTCTTCAAAAATGCGCTACCGTATAGTCGAGACTTTTGAACACCATACCGCTTCTATGCCTGTTGACCTTATCATAGGTCTTGAAGATGTCGATAAAGCAAAGCCCGACCCCGCAGGTATACTATGTGCTGTCGATAAACTTGGCGTTTCAAAAGAAGATGTGCTCTATATCGGTGACAGCTATATTGATGCCGAAACTGCGCAGAATGCGGGCGTTGATTTCGCAGGTGTCGCTACAGGCTCTACCCCTAAGGAAAAGCTCAGAGAATACCCCAATGTCTGTGTCGGCGACAGCCTTACAGAGGTGTTTTTGAATATATAAACTCACGCCTAATTTATTGTGAATATTTTATTAAATTTACTTGCTTTTTATCCTTAAAAATGGTATAATGAAATGTAAAATAAATTTAGGAGTTTGTGTCTTATGATAAACAGTATGACAGGCTTCGGCCGTGCAAGAAAGATACTTAATAACCGTGAGATAATAGTCGAGGTCAGGAGCGTTAATAACCGCTTCTGCGAGTTCTCTGCAAGAACGCCCCGCAACTACGGCTACCTTGATGAGCGCTTAAAAGCTCTTTTCAAATCCCAGATAACCAGAGGCAAGGTCGAGGTCAGCGTTTCTATCTATAAGCAGGAGGGCGCTGATGCTGAGATAGCTATAAACAAGTCTATCGCCGCAGGCTATATAAACGCCCTGCGCAGCGTTAAGGATGAGTTCTCGCTTACCGATGACCTCTCCCTTTCAAGCATAATGAGGCTGCCCGATGTCTTTACTGTTGTAAAGACTGAGGACGATGAAGAGGAGATATGGCATGATGTCAGCGACGTCGCAAACGGCGCACTTGCTCTTTTCCTCGATATGAGAAAGACCGAGGGCGCTAAGCTCTATGACGATGTGCTTTCACGCCTTGCACTTATCGAAGAAAATGTAACTAAGATAGAAGAACGCTCGCCCAAGGTAAATGACGAATACCGTGACAGGCTTTTTGCAAAGCTGCAGGAGGTATTGCAGGATACAAATATCGACGAGCAGCGTGTTCTTACTGAAGCTGCTATATTTGCCGATAAGACGGCTGTCGATGAAGAGACGGTAAGGCTAAGATCGCATATAGCACAGTTCAGAGGGCTTCTGGAAGCTAAAGAACCTGTCGGCAGAAAGCTCGACTTCTTGGTGCAGGAGCTTAACCGTGAGGTCAACACCATTGGCTCAAAGTGCCAGGATATCACTATCACCCGTATGGTAGTAGATATGAAGGCTGAAATAGAAAAGATAAGAGAGCAGATACAGAACATCGAGTAATGAGGGAGGGTGTTTATGTTATGCAGCTTCTTAATATAGGCTACGGCAATCTGATATCGTCAGACAGGCTTATAGCCATAGTTGCCCCCGACTCTGCGCCTATCAAGCGTATGATCAGCGATGCCAAGGATAAGGGTACGCTGATAGATGCCACCTACGGCAGAAGAACAAGGGCAGTTATCATAATGGACAGCGACCATGTGGTGCTTTGTGCCGTTTCTCCCGAAACGGTAGGAGGCAGGCTCGCTATTGAGGTCGAGGAGGGGAAGAATGATGAATAACGCAAAGCTCTTTATAGTTTCCGCACCCTCGGGCTGCGGCAAGGGCACGATACTTAACGAGGTTTTTAAGGACAGGGACGTGTATTACTCCATTTCCTGCACAACACGCAAGCCCCGTGAGTTTGAAGTTGACGGTGTCAACTACTTCTTCATCACGCAGGAAAAGTTTGACGAAATGGCTGGTAATAACGAGTTTCTCGAGTATGCTACCTTTGTGGGTACGAGCTACGGCACTCCCGCAAAGCCGGTTGATGACGCAATAGCGCAGGGCAAAGACGCTCTGCTCGAGATAGAGACGGTAGGTGCAGCCCTTGTCAAAAAGGCAAGACCTGACAGTGTGAGCATATTCATACTCCCGCCGTCAGTGAAGGAGCTTGACAGAAGGCTTCATAAGCGTGCGACAGAGAGCGATGAAGTAATCGTCAAGCGTGTGTCGCAGGCCAAAGCCGAGATAGAAAAGGCTTATAATTACGACTACGTGATAATGAACGATGCGCTTGAAGAAGCGGTAAGAGATTTTGAGCTGATACTCAGCTCGGTAAAGAATAACGATAACAAGGCCGATCAATTCAAGGCTGAAAATATGAAAGAAAAGATCGAAGAGGTGCTTAAAAATGCTTAGACCCGCAATAGTACAGATACTTAAGAACAATGAGAGCTATTACTCTCTCGTGCTCGCAGTTGCAAAGAGAGCAAGAGACATAACCGATGAGGCTAACGAAAAGGGTATCACCCTTAACGAAAAGCCCGTAAAGACCGCCGTTGATGAGTTCGCATCAGGCGAGTATAAATTCATAGAGGATCAGGAGCTCAGAAGATAATAGTCTTTGAGGAAAGGACTGTCAGCCTATGCCCGCAAGCTATACAGTTGCACAGATAGCCGTTTCGGCGGCTGCATATAGCTTTGATACCGAGTTCAGCTACCTTGTGCCTGATGAGCTTTGTGCTCTGATAAAGCCCGGCGTGCGTGTGCTCGTACCTTTCGGTAAGGGCAATAAGCGTGTTATCGGCTTTGTGCTGAGGCTTCTGCATTTTGATGACAGACCGGAACGGGTAAAGCCCGTGCTCAGACTTATCGACGAGCAGCCGCTCGTTACCGATGAGCAGTTAAGGCTCATAACCTACCTTAAAGAGAATACCTTCTGCACCTATTTCGATGCTTTCCGCACAATGGTGCCTACAGGCTTCGGGTATGTGTGCAGCACTCACTATGAGCTTGTAAACTCGATGCCTGAGAATGACCTTACCGATGAGGAAAAGGCGGCAGCCGAGTTTATCAGAAACTGTAAGACCCAGCGTGATGTTGACGAATACCTTGACTTCACGGGTGATAAGAAGAAAAAAGCGCTGGTCATGAGCCTGCTCGATAAGGGTGTTATAGAGCAGTCACAGGAGCTTAAGCGTAAGACAGCCGATGCTGAAGTTAAGATGCTCAGGCTATCCGATGATTTTGTTTCGGCAAGAGCCGGCATATCGCTTACCGCAAAGCAGACGCTCGTTGTCAGGCTGCTTGATGAAGTGGGCTGTATCAGCGAAAAAGAAGTCTGCTATATGACAGGCTGTACCTCCGCACTTTTGAAAAGAATGAATGATAAGAATATCATCACCTTTTTCAAGGTCGAGGCGCTCAGAAACGCTATCGGCGAGCAGATAAAGCCTGTTTCGCCCGAGAGTATAGTTTTGAGTGATGAGCAGCAGCAGGCGTATGACGGCATTCTTTCCCTTTGTGACAGCGGCAAGCCCGCAGGCGCTCTGCTCCACGGAGTTACGGGCAGTGGCAAAACGTCGGTGTTTATAAGGCTCATAGACGCTATGCAAAAGAGGGGCAGGACTTCTGTCATGCTCGTGCCTGAGATATCGCTCACACCGCAGATGCTCAAAAAGTTCAAGGCGTATTTCGGTGAGTGTATAGCAGTTATACATTCCTCCCTTTCACCGGGGCAGCGAATGGACGAATACAAGCGTATAATGCGAGGCGAGGCCACCGTCGTTATAGGAACGAGAAGTGCTGTTTTCGCCCCGCTGAAAAATATAGGCATAATAATAATGGACGAGGAGGGCGAGCATACCTATAAGTCCGAGCAGAGCCCGAGATACCACGCAAGAGATGTTGCCGTGCAGCGCTGCGGCTTCAATAACTGCTTGCTGCTGCTTGCCTCTGCCACACCCTCTCTTGAAAGCTATTACTATGCTAAAAACGGGCGCTTCAGCCTGTTTGAACTGAATACCAGATATAACGATTTCCCGCTGCCCGATGTGAAGATAGTCGATATGTCATCACCAAAGGAGGACGGGAACAACGGCGTGCTCAGCTTTGAGCTTGCCGATGCACTTAAAGATACACTGAATAAGGGTGAGCAGTCGATACTGCTGTTAAACAGGCGGGGCTTTAATACCTACGTTTCCTGCGGTGACTGTAAAAAGCCGGTGGAATGCCCTAACTGCTCAATAGCCCTTACATACCATAAAAAGAATAACAGGCTCATGTGCCATTGCTGCGGCTACTCTATGCCTTACCCCGAGAGCTGCCCTCAGTGCGGCTCGGCAAAGATAAGGGCAAGCGGCGTAGGCACACAGCGAATCGAGCAGGAGATAGCAGATATCTTCCCCGAAGCAAGGATACTGCGTATGGATGCTGACACAGCCTCCACCCGCTATGATTATGAGGAGAAGTTCTTAGCTTTTGAAAAGGGCGAGTATGATATCATGCTCGGCACTCAGATGATAGCTAAGGGGCTTAACTTCCCGAATGTCACCTGCGTTGGGGTCATATCACTTGATAAGGCGCTGTTCGCAGGCGATTTCAGAAGCTATGAGCGCACCTTCTCGCTTATCACTCAGGTGGTTGGCAGAGGCGGCAGGGGCTCAAAGCCCGGTACTGCGTATATTCAGACCTTTGTGCCTGATCATTATGTGCTCTCTCTTGCGTCAGAGCAGGATTATAAAGAGTTCTATTCCCAGGAAGCAGCACTCAGACGGGCGCTCATATACCCGCCCTTTTGCGATATATGTGTTATCGGCTTTTCATCACCGCTCGAGAGCAAGGCGATACTTGCAAGCGAAGCCTTCCTGTCTCTTTTGAATGATTATCTGTCCAAAAATAGGGATAGTATCAAATTCCTGCGTGTGCTCGGTCCCGCACCCTGCGCACTTGAAAGGGTAGGCGGGCGCTACCGCTACCGTATGGTGCTTAAATGCAAAAACAATACGGCTTTGCGAAAAATGATAAGCACGCTCCTGATCTCGTTTTCAAAGGTACCGCAGAGCAGGGACGTAAGGATATATGCCGATATCAACGGCGATATAGGATTGTAAAAAGAATGTGAGGATAACAAAATGGCTTTAAGAAAGATACTCAACAAGCGTGACGAAACACTTCATAAGGTATGTAAGCCTGTTGAAAAGTTTGACGAAAGGCTGCATACTCTCCTTGATGATATGGCGCAGACCCTTGAGGTGGCTCAGGGTGTCGGGCTTGCCGCACCGCAGGTGGGCGTGCTCAGGCGTGTTGTCATCATAAATGTTGATGACGGAACAGGCGTTCATGAGCTTATAAACCCCGAAATAATTGAGCGCTCAGAGATAACAAACAAGGTGCTCGAGGGCTGCCTTTCCTGCCCTAATGAGTGGGGCTACACTATACGCCCTGTGACAGTTAAGTTCAAGGCGCAGGACAGAAACGGCGAGTGGTATGAAATGGAAGTAAGCGAGCTTTTCGCACAGGCTGTCTGCCACGAGCTTGACCACCTTGACGGGCATATATTCACAGAGTTCGTTGTTGAATGGGCAGACCCTGAAGACCTGAAAGACTGAATTACAGAGGTAAACTGATTTGAAGATAGTTTTTATGGGCACGCCCGATTTTGCAGTGGCTACCCTTGAAAAATTGTATGACGAGGGCTACGAAGTGGCTGCTGTGTTCACTCAGCCTGATAAGCCCAAGGGCAGGGGCTATAAGCTGACCCCGCCGCCCGTAAAGGTTCTCGCACAGACCCATGATACCCCCGTGTATCAGCCGCAGAGCCTTAAAAAAGATGCTGATGAATACCTTGCGGTTTTAAGAGATATCGCCCCCGATGTTATAGTTGTGGCGGCATATGGCAAGATACTCCCGAAGGAAGTGCTTGAGCTTCCGAGGCTTGGGTGCGTAAACGTCCACGGCTCGCTTTTGCCTAAGTACAGAGGTGCCGCTCCTATACAGCAGTCAGTCCTTGACGATGAGGCTGTTACGGGCATCACTACCATGCTTATGGGCGAGGGGCTGGATACCGGCGATATACTCTTGCAGCGATCCACCGAGATAGGCATAGACGAAACAGCTGCCGAGCTTTTTGACAGGCTTTCAGTAATGGGTGCAGAGCTGCTCGTCGAGACCCTGCCGCTGCTTGATAAGGGCGAGATAACCCCCATTGAGCAGGACGAGAGCAAAGCTACATATGCGCATATGCTCTCAAAGGATATGTGCGTGCTTGATTTTGATAACAGCGCAAGGGCTGTGCATAAGAAGATATGCGGCCTTTCTGATTGGCCATGTGCTGTGACTTTCCTTGACGGCAAGAGGATAAAGATATATCACTCCTCGCTTTTAGACGAAAAGGGCAGCTTCGGCACACCCGGCGAGATAATAGATGAAAAGGAACTGACCGTTGCCTGCAAAGAGGGCAGATTCAAGATAACCGAGCTTCAGGCAGAGGGCGGTAAGAGAATGAAGACCGCCGACTACCTGCGTGGCAAGCCCGTGGCTAAGGGAACGGTGCTCGGCAGATAAAGGAGAGTAGGAATGGCAAATGCCCGTAAAGCGGCGGTAAGGCTGCTGACAAAGCTCGATGAAAACAGCGCTTACTCAAATATCCTGCTTGAAACGCAGCTTGATAAGTATCAGCTCGATGAGCGTGATAAGCATTTTGCGGCGGCGCTTTTTTACGGCTGTATCGAAATGCGGCTGACCCTTGATAAGATAATAGACAGCCGCCTTGTAAGGCGTGGCGATAAGCTGTCGGGCGAGGTCAGGAATATCCTGCGCACAGGTATATACCAGCTGCTTTATATGGACAGCGTGCCCGATCATACCGCAGTTGATGAGAGTGTAAAGCTCGTAAACACTAAGCGAAACCCCGCACTTCCCGGCTTTGTTAATGGGCTTCTGCGTGGCTTTGTGCGTGACGGAAAGCCGCTCCCCGAGGGTAAGACCGAGGGCGAAAGACTCATGTATGAGTTTTCCTGCCCGATGTGGCTTATTGATAAGTGGATAGATGAGTACGGCTTAGATGTCACAAGGCAGATGCTCTCAACATCTGTTGGCAGACCGCCTGTTACAGCAAGGGTCAATACAACGTTGATAACTGCCGAAAAGCTCTGTGAGCAGCTTGGTGCAGAGGGAATAGACTGCGAAAAAGCAGAATTCCCCGAGGGCTGTGTGAAAATTCTCGGCGGCTCGCCCGAGAAAACACGCTGCTATAAGCAG
>JAFYET010000057.1 GCA_017544125.1 Ruminococcus sp.
GAAACGATAATCCGCCTTGAAAAAGGCCACTATAACCCCTCCCTCAAACTCGCTATGGATATAGCCAAGGTCTTCGGCACCACAGTTGAGGAGCTGTTCAGCTTTGAGGAGGAGTGACGCAGCACTATATTATATAACACAAAATCCGCCGAGCCCCCGCCCGGCGGATTTTTTCAGTTGAGCACCGCTATCCCGATATTCAGATAACACGCAAACATACACCAGCCCAGATACAAAAGGTTCATTATCCCCGCTAACTTTCTCTTGCGGTAAAAATCAAGCACCATAAGCCCCACGGCAATCGTCAGCGCCACAAGGGTCACAGCCGCCGCCCATAGGAAATGCAGCCTGAAAAATATAACGCTCCAGGCAAGGTTGAGTATCAGCTGCAAAGCAAATATCTTAACGCTCACGCCCGTGTTACCGCCCGACGCTCTGAATATAAGATACGCCGATGCCCCCAGCAGCCCGTATATGACCGCCCACATTACCGGGAACAGCCACCCGGGCGGCGCAAGCGGCGGCGAGATGAGCGTGTCATAAAAGCCCCCGAAATTCCCGCCGATGAGCGCACTCACCGCCCCGAAAAGCTCCGCCCCCACTATCCATATCAAAAGCTCGGTCTTGTTTATCTTCTCACGCATACATATACCCCCAAGGTTTTTTAGTATATTGTATGCGGTTTGTTTTTCTTTATTCTTACTTCTTACATCTAACATCTAAAAAGATCCCATGACACAAGTCATGGGATCTCTCTAACTGGAGGCGCCGACCGGATTTGAACCGGTGATCAAGGTGTTGCAGACCTATGCCTTACCACTTGGCTACAGCGCCTAAAATATGGAGCGGATTACGAGGCTCGAACTCGCTACCTCCACCTTGGCAAGGTGGCGCTCTACCAGATGAGCTAAATCCGCTTTTGTAAATATAAATGGCGACCGGAATGGGGCTCGAACCCACGACCTCCAGCGTGACAGGCTGGCGTTCTAACCAACTGAACTACCCGGCCATTGGTGGACACTATAGGGCTCGAACCTATGACCCTCTGCTTGTAAGGCAGATGCTCTCCCAGCTGAGCTAAGCTTCCACATTGTCGCTCTCTTCAAGCGACTTAATTATTATACACTATAATTTTCGATTTGTCAAGAGGTTTTTGAAAAAATCTTTCAGATTTTTTCAAATGCATAATTCATAAAGCATAATGCATAATAAAGGTGCCGCCCAGCGGGCGGTTATTATAATTCTTCATTATTAAGTATTCTTTAATCATTTTCTTATCAGCGCCTCTATCTCCCCGCTTGTGAACTTGTATACCTTGTCGCAGAAGTGACACTTGACCTCTGTCACCTCGTCCTTTGCCATTTCACGCAGGTCTGCCTCACCGATAGACTGTAAAGCCCGCTCTACCCTCTCACGAGAGCAGTCGCACTTGTAGCTCACCTCAAAGTCATCAAGAATGTTCGGCTCTAAGCCCTCCAATGTCTTCATGGCTATCTCATCGACCGTCATTCCCTGGGAGTAAAGCTGCGTTACCGACTGCAAGCCCTTGATGTTTTGCTCTATCACATCAATCGCACTCTCCGGCGCAAAGGGAAGCAGCTGTATAAGATAGCCGCCTGCATTGGCAACGCTCAGGTCGGGGTTTACAAGCACGCCCAAAGCGCACACGCTCGGTATTTGCTCTGATACCGCAAGGTAGCTGGTTATGTCCTCGGCTATCTCGCCCGAAACTATCGGCACCTGCCCTGAGTAAGGCTCTTTGAGCCCTAAGTCCTTGACTACCGAGAGTGTGCCGTTTCTGCCTACTGCGCCCCTTACATCGAGCTTGCCGTAGGCATTGAGCGGCAGCTCAACTATGGGGTTCTGTACATAGCTCTTGACATTGCCGAAGCTGTCAGCTACCGCTATCAAAGCCCCCGCAGGTCCGTCGCCGTTCATTCTTACTGTCACCGTGTCGTTTTTGCCCTTTAAGCCAAAGCCCATGAGCGATGCCCCCAAAGAAAGCCTGCCAAGCGCCGCCGTAACGACCGCCGAGGTCTTATGAATGCGCTCAATCTCGCCGACTATATCCTTGCCGTCAATGGCCGAGCATACGACCGATGCGTCCTTGCTTATTACTCTTACTATCCTGCCCATTTATCTCATTCCTTTGTTTGTTTTATCTATCCAGTTTATTATAACGTCATACAGCTCATCATACGATGCGGCTGTATAGTCTGTGTCATATTCCTCTTTCGCCGCCTTTATATTCCCCTCGGGAAATACATAACAGCTTGTCAGAGATGCATTTTTCGCCCCCTGCATATCAGATGTCAGCGAGTCGCCTATCACGAGATAACTCTCCCTCGGCTCGCCTATGTCATTTATCACATAATCAAAGAACTCCCTCGCAGGCTTTGAAAAGCCCACCGCTTCGCTTACATACACTTTTTCTATATGCTCGCCTAAGCCCGTCGAGTTTATCCGCCCCAAGGCATTTCTTGTAACGCCGTTTGTTATGATGTATATTCTGGCGTCGGGGATATTTACTTCTATCCTTTCAAGCAATTCAATCGCACCGTCAAGCAGCACGCCGTTATGCGACATAAAGTCGATAAAATCGTCATTTATCATAAGAAGCTTATCCTGCGAAAACTCCTTGCCAAGCTCGCCAAACAGCCTTGCAAATCTCTGCTCAAAAAGCTGCGGCTTGGTGATAAGCCCCTTTTCGTGATCCAGCCAAAGGCTCTTGTTTATGCCCTTGAAGCGCTCATAACTCGCCTGCGTAAAGGCAAGCCCCTTTTGTTCCATAACAAATTCAAGCGCCATCCGTTCGGAAGCATGAAAGTCAAGCAGCGTCTGGTCAAGGTCAAACAGTAAATTGCGGTGCATTGATACGCTCTCCCTTACTCTGCGCTGTCGGCTATCTTTTTGCAGACGTAAACTATGCGCTGTGTAGTGTCTGTAGGCTTTTTGTCGGTGTAATCATCAAACCTGTCAAGTATCTCAAAGCCCGCCTGCGCAAGCGCCCCCTCAATAGTCTGCGAGTCAAAGGCTATCTCGCTAAAGCTCTCACTAAAGCGCTCGTACTTCCCGTCCTCCTGCTCCTCAAAAAAGTCAAGCAGTATATTCACCGAGCCGTCGGCTTTATCATATTCATTCTGCCATACGCAGTAAAGCCCCTCGGTGTCATAAACGAACGTGTTGTTCCCAAGCACCTCTTTATGCTTGTAGGGGGTGTTCACATCAAATATAAACATCCCGTCAGGGAACGCAAAAAGCGACACCCTCTCAAAAGCCGTCTTTATCTCATCAAGCGATGAGAGGTGGTTTATGCTGTCAAGGGTGCATACCGTCACATCAATGGTGCCGAACATATCAAGTTCGGTCATGCTCTGGTTCAAATACTGTATCGGCAGCTCGCTGTCGTATTTCTTGTCAAGTGCGCATGAGAGCATTTCGTCTGAGGCATCTGTGCCTATCACATCATACCCCATTTTCGCAAACACCTCAGCAAGCGAACCAGTGCCGCAGACCATGTCGAGCAGTATCTCCCGCCTGCCGCCAAAGCGCCTTACCTGCGAGTCTATAAACTGCGCCATGCCCTCGTAGTCAACATCAGCCTGTAGCTTGTCATAAAAGTAAGCAAACTGCGAGTATGCCATTACTTACCGCCCTTTTTCTTGTTTTTGAGCCGCTCAAAGGCTATGCTGTAACCGCCTGCCCCGTCATAGGAAAGTGAGCGGTTCACTCTGCTTATTGTCGCAGTGGAAGCGCCCGTTGCGCCGACAATGTCGCTGTATACGTGGTTCTCGGTGAGCATCTGTGCCACCTTGAATCTCTGCGACAGCGCCTTTAGCTCGGGAACAGTACACAGGTCCTTGAAAAACAGCCTGCACTCCTCCACCGTTTCAAGTGTGAGTATAGCCTCATAAAGGTCATCAAGATTATTTATCTCCAGCTTTTCTCTCATAATGAATATCCCCTTACTTTCAAACTGTAAAGTGTAAAAATGCTACATATACATTTTAGCACATTACATTATGAAAGTAAAGGGGTTTTTGAAAATTTCTTTATTCTGTCACATCAGATATGCCGCAGGCGCACCTTAACTTTTAACTGTTAACCGAGCGCAGCTCATATCATCGCCCGCCACTCATCATAAAGCCCGGGCACAGCCGATGTCATAAGTATCATCATAGCCGTTGACAGATCAAGCAGCGCATGGCTGATGATGATCGGCAGCGGGTCACGCTTTTTGCTAAGGTATATGCAAAATATCACCGTAAGCGGCAGGAAAGATAACAGCCTGTATACCATGTACTTTGCATCAAACAAAGTCGGTATAAAGCAGTGCTGCAATGCGTAGAAAAATGCCGGGAATATGATAGCGGCATACCTGTTTTTTATCTGCAAAACGCCGCAGCCTAAGTATAGCCAGTCCTCCGCAAAGGATACTGTCAAAGGAAGCAGTATCATATTCATGACAGCCAGCGGCACTGCGATAGGTGCAACTATGTCAAGCGATGCCCCGGGCATTACCGAGCCGTAGCATATAAGCCCAGCACCGTACATTCCCGACATACCCACAGCCGCAAACAAAAGCGTCAGCAGCACTGTCTTTTTAACGCTCCTACCGCCCTTTTTGAGCCCCATGAACTCAAAATAGCCGACCCCCGCTTTCTTTAGCAGGCAGTATATCAGCAGTATGGTGGCAATGTTGACAACACTCGCCGCTATCGACCACCATACGCCTATCTCTTTAAGCTCCCTGCCAGTAACAGCAGCACCTATAACAAATATCAGCAAAAACGCCACACTGCGTATGGGCAGCAGGTATTTCATATAGCCAGTCTTTTCGTTTTCAGCCATTTAGCCTCTCCTTACTGCCCGCCGTCGCTGCGGCCGGTTATCATTCGCTGCTCATAATCCTGCGCAGGCATGGGCTTTGCAAAGTAATAGCCCTGTATCATATCGCACCCCTGCGCCGCTAAGAAATCGACCTGCTCCTTTATCTCGACACCCTCTGCGACTGTGCGCATATTTAGGCTCTTTGCGAGCTTTATAGCCTCGCTTACAACTACCTCGCCACGCTCAGTGTCAGCAGCCTCGCCACGGAAGAACTCTGCATCGAGCTTTAACACATCAAGCGGCATATCCTTGAGCGAGTTAAGCGATGAATACCCCGAGCCGAAGTCGTCCATAGACACCGCAAAGCCATAGCTCTTGAGCCTTGAAATAGTCTCCACCATGGCGTTCTTGTCATCAAAGAAGGCACTCTCGGTAAGCTCTATCTCTATCAGGTGGTGGGGTGCGCCCTCCTTGTCAACTATATCTCTTATCTGCTCTGCCAGGTCGCTCTCGATAAAGTGCGCCCTTGATACGTTTACAGATACAGGCACGCACTTCATGCCCGCATCGAGCCAGCGCTTCTGGTCACGGGCAACGTGCGATATCATGTAGTGGTCTATCTCGGTGATAAAGCCGTTGCTCTCAAATATGGGTATGAACTTGTAAGGCGATAAGAACCCGTGCTCGGGTGACTGCCACCTTATAAGCGCCTCAGCACCTCTCAGCTCGTGGCTGCGTGGGTCGTACTTGGGCTGGTAGTATACCAAGAATTCCTCGTTGTCAAGCGCCTTTTGCTGTTTCTGCGATACAGTTTCTATCCAGCGCTGATCCTCTATCAGCTTGTCATCATACAAAGCATAGCCCGAGCTCTCGCTGCCCGCCATTGAAGCGCAGGCGGCACAGGCGTTGTTGAAGTCCTTCTCAATGTCCTCATTCTTGCGCATTGAGAATGATTCGCCCTTTTCAAGCGCTTTTATAGGGTATATGCCCGCATGGAATGCAAGGCTGCTGCCCTTCTCTATCTCGCTCAAAGCACCAAGAATCACGCCTATCCTTTGTCTGAAACTCTCAACATCGGTAAAGTCTAAAAGCAGCGCAAAGCTGTCCTCCGAGCAGTGTGCAAAAAGCTCCTTCTTGTTGACATAGCGTTTAAGGGTGTTGTATACCTCAACCAGCTTTGCCTCGCCCTCGTCTACCGAGTTGCAGGCACAGAATCTCCTGTACCCCACAAATTCCAGGTCGATAAGCGCAAAGTCTTTCTTGGCGTTGACCCTCCTTGAGAGCTTGTTCTCGGCGTAGTAAACAAACCACAGCCAGTTGTGCCCGTCAACCTTTATGTCGGTAAACAACAGGTTCCGCATTTTGCGTGCTCTTAAAAGCCCTCTGATGAATATGATGAAGAAGGTAAGCATTATAAGCCCTATAATTGCAGCAAATAATATCAGCATCACAAAAATGCCTATCAGGTCTTTCATTCTCGTTGTTACCATCAGCCTGAAATATACTATCTGCCCCTTGTCGGGTATCTCTATCTTCACCCATATGGGCATCTGCATGAACGAGCGGTCGTTTTTGAGCGTAGCGACCTTGCTTATCCTGTCAAGCTCTTCATTGTTCTTACCTTCAAAACCGTCTTTAAAACCATTTGCAAAGCCCGATGAAAAGCCCTTTTCCTCACCCGATGAGCCCTCGCCGGCAGTTACCGACACATCAGTCTGGATCTCTTCATCTTCATACAGCTTGTCAAAGTTCTGGAACATATGCTTGATAAGCTCCATATCATCAAGCTCAATGTCATCACCGTCACCGGCAGGCCTTACTATGTAGCTTTTTTTGTCATCAATTATCTCATAGGTGTAGCGATTTAAAAGCTCACCGTCCGTCAGCTTGTCATCATCGTTCGATGCCGAGGTAGTCAGAAGATATGTCGAATGCCTCTTGCCCCTCGTGTCCTCACCCTGCTGCCTTATGTATTGGTCATTCTCATCGGTAAGAATGTAGCTCATGCCGCACTGGTCAAGCACATAGTATGATTCCTTCTTACCCGAGACGGTGGCGTAGGTCCTCGCTATGTATGCTGCCTTGTCAATCTCACCTGTCAGACGTGTATCTATCTGCAGCTGACCCGTCATCGAGCTCATAAGAAAGAACATTCCCACGATAAGCGAGATGAGTATCAGGCAGACGATCAGCCCGGCTATCGCCCCTGCCTTTTTCGATTTGAGCAGCTTTTTTCTTTTCTTTTTTCTCTTTGTAAGGTCGGTCATCACTTCACCCCCGTGAATTAACTTAAAATTCACTATAATTATACAATATTATAAGCCTTTTTGTCAAGAAATACGGCGTAATTATTGCCGCTTTAGCGCTGATATTTGATACCGTCAACCATTTTTGAATAAAAATACCGAAATTTACCCTTTTAGGAGAATTATTTTATGAAAAAGTCATTTTTTCGGCGTTTCTATTATTGACAATGCGGTTTAAAAGTGGTATAATAATGTGTAGTAACCGAAACAGAAACTAATTGCGCACTGTCGCATTTATAGAGTTTATTTCTTTGGGTTAATTCTACCGTTACAGGAGGAAAATGTTATGGCATTTATGCTTTACAGTATTGACGACGCTATCGACTGCAAATATGTTGTTATGAAGACGCTCAGCGGTCAGGCCAAGGCAGGTACTCTCGTTCATATTATGGACACCACAGAGAAGTCTGATGGCATAATCGTTGACTACCGTGTCACAAGAACAGGGCAGAACTTTGTCGCCAGGTTTAATACAATAAAGGATTTCTGCAAGTGGGCTCACCCCGATACATTCCTCGCAAGGCATTACGATGCATTCTCCAAGAAGGAGATACAGCAGTATCTCAAAGTCAAGGAGAGGTCGTTTGTCACCTTCTGTCTGCCCATAATCCTGATAGCTCTTGTGCTTATCTGGGTATTGTCACTGATAGTTATCGGCGGCGGCGGCGGTATCGCAGCAGGTATCGTGCTTTCGATATTTGCAGTGCTCGGCACCCTCTTCCTGTTCAAGACCTCTAAGGAAAAGACCATGGTCAATATGTACAGTAAGGTCAAAGTCGGCATAAGTTTTAAATTTGCTAGCATCGAAATAAATACCATCGGTTGTTTCATAAGTATAGCCTTTGTCTATTAAGGTCTGGACGAGCTCAATATCGGCTTCGATATAGTCGGTCGCGCGAGCGATTTTGGCGGGTTCGGTAAGATTGAGCGCGTGAAAGTCGTCCAGGAATGC
>JAFYET010000010.1 GCA_017544125.1 Ruminococcus sp.
CTGGTTAGGCGACCAGTCTCCGTGACAGTCTCGGGCAGTGCGGCGGCAGCCTCCTGCAAATCCTTGATGCAGAGGGCGATGACCTGTGAGCGGTCGGTGCGTGCCTGTTGCAGCTCAGAGGCGGTCATGTCCAGCGGCTTGGTAACCAGAATAACGTTTCCATACAGTTGTACCAAGTCGAAATAGCTGTAAGCTCGGAAGAACTTAGCCTCAGCCACCGGGACTGCGATGTCTTTCTGGCTACTGAACGAGGCAGCCTTGTCAAGCAGCAGACGTACCGCTGTGGTCGTGGTTATGTCGGGCTTAAAGGATCCGTTTGGATAGCCGCGGTGGCGGAACTGCTGCTGCTTGCGCTTTCTGATTTGTTTCCGCAGGCGGTCAGCATGAGCGCACATACTAACGAAGCAATGATCTCCTTTCTCATTATGCTCCCCTATCCTGCCAAAAAGCTGACGGTGACGCTTCCATTGCCAAGCGCATCTGCAAGCCCGTCCTTATCCTCGATATATCCGATGTTCGTATACGAATAGCCGCTCATAAATCCCTTGTAGAAAAGTACGAGGCAGTCATCTCCGAACAGCTTTATATCGCCCTTTGATATATGTCCGGCAGGAAAGCTTCTGGCCGCGAGAGGCTTGTCAAGGTCGGCATACTTCTCATTTCCGTTGAGTTCACGCATATCAAGAGTCAGCGGCAGCCGGCTGTACAGTTCATCAGCCGTTTTATTGTCATACAGTACAGCCGTAAAGGACTTGTCGCCGACAGTTACAGTCATACGCTTTCCGCTCAGCTTATCCTTGGAAATAAACATTAATATCACCACACATAACAGCAGTAAAGCAAAAAATACCAGTATTGCTTTTATTCTCCTGCTCATATCCGCCTGCCCATTTCATAGGCATCGTTCAGCTTACTGCTGTTTTCGATGTCGCCTACATCAGTGACACCTCCGCAGAATATTGAGCCTGCAAGTCCTGCCTTTTCAAAGCATTCTATCCAGCCCTCGATACCGCTTACTGCACGTTTCGGAACATTCTCGTCGTCCTCGGCGGCTGTCGTCAGAACGTAAATGTCCCTGAAAGCGTAATCTGCCGTAAACAGCGGATTTCCACGGTCGAGCATCGTCTTTAGCTGACCGCTCATCTCATAGTAGTAGATCGGCGTTGCGAACACCAGCACATCAGCCTTCAGCATCTTCTCGCGGATAGTATCTGTATCATCGTGTCTCACACATCGCTGTGTTTTCTGACAGGCAAAACATCCCCTGCAAAAGCCGATCTGCTTGTCGTGAAGTGAAACGAACTCAACCTCGCTGCCTGCCGCCTTTGCACCCTCCGCAAAACTCTGTGCCAGCCTTGCCGAATTTCCCGAAATCCTCGGGCTTGATGATATAATAAGAACCTTTTTGCTCAATTAAAACATCTCCTTTATTACTTTGATATATACTGCTGCTCCGAATCCGGTCATTATCAGCCCGAACAGCCTGTTCATTATGACAAAGCCTTTCTCTCCGGCTTTTTTCTTGATAAGCTGCGACAGAAAGGACAGGATTATCCACCAGATCTGTGTACCTGCAACTATACCGGTAACAAGTAATGTGCCATTAGCCGCACTAAGCGTTCCATTTATACCAAAATATGAAAACGCAAACAGATATGTAATGACCGCCGCCGGATTAGTGATACAGACCGCAATAGCTGACAGAAACATTCCTGCATAGCCTGCTTTGTTTTTATCCTCCTGCCGCTCTGGCGCTTTCAGAAACGTCATAACGCCCATAGCGATCACGAGCGCACCGCCGAGGATATTTATAATTACGCTGTGCTGTTCAAGAAAGCCCGATACCACAGTTATCCCGAAAGCCCCGACTATCGAGTAGAAAAGTTCGGCAGCTGAAGCACCAAGCCCTGTCACGATACCGCTTTTAACACCGCCGTTCAGACTTCTTGATACACACATCGCACCCACTGCTCCCACAGGAACACCGAAGATAATGCCTATCAGCAGCCCCTTTATAAGACAGATCATAGTGACAGCATTCTGACTGCTCTCAGCAGCCGTTCAAGTCCGTCCTGGACCATAGCTCTCGGACAGGCGATATTCATTCTCAAAAAGCATTCCCTGCTGCCGTAGATATCTCCGCTCGAAAGATAGAGTCCCGTGCTTTTGCGGATATGCTTTGCAAGTTCCATTGATGTGATACCCAGCGAAGTGCAGTCCAGCCAGAGAAGATAGGTCGCATCTGACGGCACAAGCCTTATCTGTGGGATTTTACTTGCTATAAACTCCCTGACAAGCTGCTTGTTATCATAGAGATACTGCCTTAGTTCATCGAGCCATTCGCCGCCCTTTTCAAACGCCGCAGCAGCTGCCTGTACCGCAAAAGCATTCGGCTCTGCCACCTCATCGGTGTTGAGCGCCCGCCATACCTTGTGCCGAAGCCTTGCGTTCGGCACAGCCGCTGCCGCAGTCTGCAAGCCTGCAAGGTTGAACGCCTTTGTGGGCGATATACAGACTACACAGTTGTCCCTGCACTTTTCCGAAACAGACGCAAAAGGAACATATTCACACCCGGGATCGGTGATGTCACAGTGTATCTCATCGGATATTACCGTCACGCCGCTGTCAAAGGCAAGTTCACCTATTTTAGCGAGGGTCTCCCTGTCCCATATCCTGCCGATCGGGTTATGAGGATTGCAGAGCAGCATGAGTGTCGTCTGCGGGTCGGATAATGCCTTTTCAAGCCTGTCAAAGTCAATGCTGTACTCGCCGTTAATGCGATCAAGAGGAAACTCCTGCACATTTCTGCCGTTGTTCCTGATACAGTTGTAGAAGATGTTGTACACAGGTGTCATGATAAGCACATTCTCGGCAGGAGTTGTCAGCTTTCGCACACAGCTTGAAATAATGGGGATAACTCCCGTGCTGAATATAAGTTCGCTCTTTTTGAATTCAACGCCGTGTCTGTTTTTCCACCAGTTGATATATGCACTGTGCCACTCGTCGGGAACAGTAGAATATCCGAAAACTCCGTGCCCGGCACGTTCAGTTATAGCTTTGATTATCTCAGGTGCAGTACGGAAGTCCATATCCGCTACCCACATCGGCAGCTCACCCTCAGCAATATCCCATTTGTAGGAATTGGTGCCCTTTCTGTCGATCATAAGGTCAAAATCATATTTCATATCACACCGCCACACTTATACTTTTACTGACGAACTCAGTCCTGCTCACATCGACCTTATCCTCCTCCATGATAAGCTCATCAATGCCGTCACATCTGATGACACCGCCGAGGGGATTCTTGATGCTGTCCACCGTACCGATAATATCGGCGTTTACGGTAGAATACTCAAAGGCAAGGGTAGTATTCACGAGCCTGCAATTTACAAGCGTGAGGTTCTCGCAGAAGCAGAGTCCCTGCAAACTCTCGACCGTGCAATCTATCAGCGTGAGATTTTTGGAGTTCCAGCCGAGATATTCTCCCGAAATATAGCAGTTCTCTGCGGTTATGTTTTCCGAATTCCAGAAGGCGTCCTTGCTCATGAGCCTTGAATTTTTTATACGGATATTCTTAGCTCCGTCAAAGCTGTAATTGCCGTCAAGTTCAAGCCCTTCGATCTCCATATCCTCACAGTTCATCGCAAGATAATCTCCCTTTGCGGTGACGTTTTTCATCCTGACTTTTTTGCACTGCCAGAAGGTCTCGGCGGCATTCGGGAAGTTCACATTCGTTACTTCGACCCCTTCGCATCTGCGGAAGCCCTTTGGGGCGATATATTCACAGTCGCTGACAGAGATGTTGTTCGTATACCATATCCCGGCGCGTCCCATTTCAAAGAAGGTACAGTTTTTCACGCTTATATTCTCACTGTACCAGAGCGGGTACTTCCATTTGAACTGCGAGCCTTCGACCTCGATATTTCTGCTGTGCTTCAAGGGCGATTCGCCGTCTTCAAACACACTGTCCTTTATATGCTTATCCTGCGACATAAAAAGCGCTCTCTCGCCTGTAAATGTCCCTGTTAAAAGCTCTTTCATTTCAAGTCCTCCTTTTTCATCATAAACACCAGATAGTCAAGACAGCTGATGTTGTCCTCTTTCGCGTGTACCTCGTCGAGCAGCTCCCGCCTGTGCGCTGCAAGGAGCTTTTCGCATTTTCTTTTATCACTGATGCAGCTCTCAAACATCTTTATAAATTCGCTGTCGCAGCCTGCATCTATCAGATTTTGTCTTATGCTGTCGTTCATTTAAGAACCACCTCTTTTTCTCTGTTGTATCCATTATATCACAATTTATCTTTAATTACAAATGCTTATATCGAATATATATTTATGCCTTTATGTAATATACA
>JAFYET010000058.1 GCA_017544125.1 Ruminococcus sp.
ATGCCATACGAAACCGTGTTGGAAACACCAATTCTGATGTAACTGCTGTTTGTATAGTACAGCTTAACTCCGCCGTTGCCGTCTGACTCTTCCTTTTCAAATGTATGAACGTTTTTTAACAATGCTTTGACATCATCGACAAACTCCACCGTAGTTTCGTACTCCTCAACTCTTGCCTGATTAAATATCTCATTTTTTACCGTTGCCATTATGTCACCCCTCTATTCATTTCGCCTGCTATGATATCAACTATCACACCATTGATTGCGGGCATCATAACTCCCGCTATAATAACGCCGCTTGCATCGCCGCCCGATATATCTACAGACACGCTCGAATATCCGTCAAAGCCGTCCGCCTGTGCTCTATAATTACCGTTGGCTGTTATCTTCTTTGTGCCGAGATTGCCCGCTCCGGGAACATTGACCGTAACCGTGCTGAAACCATCGCAGCTGTCGTCTTTGGCGTTGTATGTGCCGTTAGCCTCTATCCTTTTTGATCTTGTTTTTGTGCGCACGTTGACCTTGACCTTGCTGTACCCTGCGCACTCATCATCGGCAGGGTTGTATTCGCCATTGGCGTTTATGGTCTTGTTTTTGAGATTAGCGTACTCGCCCGCCTCATCTTGCGGAATCCACGTGCACGTGCCGCCGCCCTGAAGCTGTGTGCGTATCTTTTCAACGCCCGTCATTACCTTGCCTTGTGTACCCTCGGCAATAACTATATTCTTAGGCAATTCTAACGACCTCCTCCGATTGCGTTACGCTGTCAACGCTTAATATTGATAGTATGTTGTCTTGATATTCTAGGGCTATATCGCAGTTTACCCTTTTTACTGTATCACCGCCGCCCGTGTTTCCTTTGGTTTCCTTTTTCAGCGGCAGATACACACGCCGCTGCCCTGCTGCCGTAACATCAACATAGCTGTTCTGCAGTGTGTAGTCTGTGTTTTTCGGGAACATAAACTCTTCCCTGTCAATCTCGATGCCGTCATATCGGTAAGACAATGTAACCTTTACAGCCTTTTCTGTTACTGTCTGCGTGAGCACGACCGCCGATTTCGATGTATTGCCAAAGGTAAAACTTGCCGATTTGACATAGCCCGATATGGTGTTTCCAACACCGTCGAAAACGCTTATCATATCCGCAGGTTGTACCTCGCCCTCGTTGAGAATTTCAGCCGAAAGCTGCTCACGGTTAAAGTATTCAGCCGCCAACCGTGACAGCACACCCGAAACATTATCCTCATTGACTATCGTTATGCCGCTTAAATCAACCACGTTGTCAGGCGCATCTAACGGCGCATCACTGTTATTCAGGCTTGCTTTCTGTGAGGTCTGAATATATGTCGTGTTACCCACCTTGACCCACTCATCAGTGTTGCCGGGCGTTCCTGCCGTGTAGCTGTAAGCCGTTGCTGTTACCGATGTCACATAGTCCTTGTATGACAGCTTAGGGCGGTAGAATGTCTTATTCGTAGGAATGTTTGTTGTCGTGGTGTCTATCTTCTTTATTGTGCATTTCATGTTAAAAAAAGATTGCACGTATGCGCCCATAACGATACACACCCACTGTAAACGCTGTCTTGCTGTCTGCTCGGGCAGATATCCGTTAAGGTTAACGTCCGACAAGTCGTCTGCTATATCGCAGGTCAGCCCAAATGCCGTGAAGCAGCCGTTTATTATGGTCTTTGCACTGGTGTTATTGCACATCATCGCAGGCAGGGCTTTTCGATCAAGAATAAGAATATCAGATTGCGCCTTTATTGTCACACTGTGCGGTGACAGCCTTTGTGCCTCTGTTATCCTGTAATACGCCCACACCCTGCCGCTGTTGCCGCAGAGCTTGGCGTATTTACCTATCGTAATATCATCGTCTGTGATTATCTCGGCTTTGAACTCGTTAACTACAAGCTCATTGCCGAGTATATCCACCTGCGGTGCAAAGGTCAAAGATTTAAGCTGCCGATACTGCTTGCCGTTATATAAGATATACATATCACGCCTCCTTTGATGGTTTTAGAGCGTGTATGTTGAGCTGTACGCTGCGCCATACTTGCACACCGTTTACCTCACGAAAATATCTGTCCGATATGCTTTCGACCTTAGCCACAATATCAATGTTACCCTGATTGTATGGGAAAGTGAATGTGTGCGAGGGAGCAGGGGCTGTAACCTGCTCAAAGAATGCTGCATAGATGTTCATATCCGTTATAGGAATGGCTATCTTTATTGTGTAGTCGTAATATGTAGCAAGCGCATCATTGTACTCTGTATTATCCATGAGCATACCGCTCACATCGCTTGATACTATTCTCGCCTTGCGAGAGATGTCGCACGGGAAATTATATGTTGTACCATCTACTATAATCATACGCTCACCCCTCCGTTAACTTAGCACCGACACGCACACTTTCCGCTTGCCCGTATTTATACACGAACTTGCCGAAAGTCTCGCCGTCTATCTGTATTACTATTGTCTGTCCGCTCTGTGCATTCTGATTAAGGCTGCCTGTTCCTATCGGCACGCCGTTTATGCCTGTCATACCTATCGGCTCACTCATCGCCGTGTCAACTGTACCCATAAGGTTTGACATCTCGTCTTCAAGCAGATGCTCGTTTGACTTCACGCCCTCAACAAAGGTTTTAACAAGGTCAGGTCCGAACGATTTGAAGCCATTAGGACCTGAAAGAGGTCCTTTGTCAGGCTGTGAGAAGTGTAGATAGTCGTAGATATCACCGCCGACTTCTTCCCAGAAATCGACCCAATCAGAACCCATAACCGACCTAACGCCATCTTCAAAGGTTTCAAGCAGGTCAACGCCCCAATCGAAAACTTTAGCAAGCGTTTCTTCCCACCAAGCGGAAAGCTCCTCCCACCATTCCTCAAAGCTATTGAGTATGGGGTTATCGGTGAATGCACTTAAGAGGTTATCTATAAGCTCCTGTCCGCTCTCAACCATAGCAACTGCCCCGTCCTTGAGGGCGAGAACAATAGCGGCTATAAGCTGCGGTATCATTTTCACCAAATCAGGAATGGCAGCTATCAAGCCCATGCTAAGCTGCACCATTAACTCTATTCCCATATTAAACAGCTGCGGAAGTGCTTCGAGAATAGCCGTAAGCAATGCCTGAATTATCTCAGGAAGTGCATCGATCAATAGTGGTACTGCTGCTATTATCCCGTCTGCCAAACCCTTTACAAGAGATATTGCAGCGTTAACGAGCATTGATATATTGGCAGGGTCAAGCAGTGTCTGAACAATTGTGATTACCGCCTGTACAATGGCAGGTATCAATGTAGGCAATGCCTGTGTGAGTGCTTCAGCGAATGCTAAAACCACCCTGACCGCCAAGTCTAAAATCATCGGCAGGTTCTCGATCACGCCCTCGACCAACATATTTATCAACTCAACAGCCCGCTGTATTATAGCATCGGCGTTGGATATAAGCCCCTCACCGAGCTGCTTGACTATCTGTATCGCAGCCTGTCCGAGCTTTTTCAGCAGCTTCGGGTCGGTGATAGCTGAGTAATATTTTGCTATCAGCGTTATGGCTGCCTGCGTGAGCATTTCAAGCGTTGCCGGGTCGGTAAACGCATCAACAAGCATATTTACAACTACGATCGCTGTATCAATGAGTTGCGGGGCTTGTTCGATGATTACCATGCCAAGCTGCGTTATCAGCGTACCGACAATTTCAGGCAGAGCGTTGGCAAGGGTTTCCACCAAGGAAACAGCTGTATTCAGCAATTCGGGTAAAAGCTGCTCGACCAATTCAGGCAAACGCTCAACAATCACAGGTGCTATGCGTGAGATCAAGTCACCGATACCGAGCAAAGCTTTTTCAAATGTCGGCAGAATGTTTGAAAACGCCACTTCCGCCGATGATACGACCTCATCTATAAGTTCATCCAAGTCTGCATCAGGATTTGCAAGCCCTGCTATGAGGTTATCAAATGCCGCCTTTAGGCTGCCTACACTACCCGATATTGTATCAGCCGCTTCCTTTGCTGTCGTGCCTGTGATGCCCAGTTCCGTTTGAACAACGTGTATAGCCTCATACACGTCACTAAGGTTCGACAAATCATACTTTATGCCCGATATTGCACTTGCATCGTCAAGAAGTCGTTGCATTTCTTCTTTAGTGCCGCCGTAGCCAAGTTTCAAGTTATCAAGCATGGTGTAGTTCTGCTTTGCAAAGCCCTGATAAGCGTTTTGTATGCTCTCCATAGCAGTGCCCATCTTGTTGGCATTATCTGACATATCACGGATAGCCATGTCTGCCGTATCAGCAGCCTTTTTGGTGTCACCGCCCAGCGATTGCAGGAGAGATGCCGAGAAACTTGTCACAGTTTCCATATATTCGTTAGCACTTATGCCAGCCGTTTTATATGCTTCTTTGGCGTACTTCTGTACACGGTCAGAGCTTTCCTTGAAGAGCGTGTCAACACCGCCGACAAGCTGTTCATATTCTGCATAACTGTCCGTTGCCATTTTTGCAAGAGCTGTCATAGCTCCCGATGCCGCTGTTATAGCTGCACCTGTTATCTTTGCGGTCGTTGTGCCTATTTTCGCCATTGATGAGCCGAAACTTGCTATTTTGTCGCCCGCACTCTTAAGCCCTTTAACATACTCGCTATCATCAAGCCCGATTTTCGCCATTAACTCAAAAACGTTCACTTATTTGCCCCCTTTCCTCGATAGATTTCTTATCTTTCCTTTCATTCTGCTGATTATCTGCTCTGATGTTTCCTCCGGCTCTGTCCTCGGTGATATAAGGTCAGAATACTTCGCCGTGAGGTAATGTCCGCCATTCTTTGCACTGTTTTCGGTCAGGATCCTTACGCCTTCGGCAACGTAGTTTGTAAATACCCGACGCTGCGCATCACGCTTAATGTAGCTTAAAACGTGCTGCGATATGTATTCATCACCGAATATATCTAATCTTCCTGGGTCGATGGATATAAGAGCTTCACCGTATCTGTCAGCACCGGCTTCACCCACTTCGTAAAAAAATCAGCGCAGCGCTTCGAGCTGAGTATATCATACACGGCATCAAACAGCTCCTCCACTTCCATCTGAGCTGCTTCCTCTTTTGTCTTAAAGCACATAAGCCCTATCACTTCAACAGTAAGCTCAAGGTTCTCATCAAGGCATTTGTCGAGTATGATTGAAAGATTATCCATACCCCTGTGCTGACGCATCTTCTCCTTTTCCTCTGGTGTTTCGTCGCCCTTGAACTCGGGCATCAGCTTTCTGATACCTGCCACATCTATCACTTTGTAGAGCTCTGACACCTTATGCCTGATAAGGTTTATCTGCCTTAAGAATTCCATTGTTGTGCAGTTTGAAAGATTTTTCATGCGTGTTCCTCCTAAAAATTTAAAGCCCTCAAAGCTGAGGGCTTTATTATCAGTTGTTTGCAGTTGCGGTCGCCGTTATCACGATAGCGCCTGTTACGCTTGCAATTGTCACTTTGTGGGTGGAAGAGTTGTAAGCTGTGCTTGTGATATCTGTGCCGCCCATAGTTACCGTTACGGTGCCGAGTGTATAGCCTGATGCTGCTGAGAGCGTTGTTGTGTAGCTCTCGCCCTCTGTAGCTGATGCCTCGGTGTTCGATGATGTAACGTTTGTAAGGTTCTTGGTCACTGTGTAGACCTCTGCCTCGCCTTCGTAAGAGTAGAACTCAACAGGCATTGTGTCCTGATCATTCAGAGAAACGTGACCTGTTATCTCGTAGGTGAACTGACCCTTGCCATTCTTGGTAGTCTTAAGGGCGAAGCCGCCTGTAGAAAGGGCATTAAGTATGCACGCAGCCACAAAGCCGCCGTCCTTCCTGTCACCTACCCACCACAGCTTGTCGGTGAAGTCGGCAAGGTCAAGATCTCTTCTCGGAACGATCTTGCTTGTATTTGTGCCGTCGATATCCGCAGCACCCAGAGCGAGCTTTACGCTTGCCGGGCTTGAGCCAAGACCGGTGAATGTCATCTTCACGTCCCAACCGTCAAGATGCTTAAGCTCCATAGTATTGGGGGGAACATTGTCGATATCCTCGCCCCAGTCTGAGTATGTAGGCTTACAGGTAATGTTTACACCGCCTGTAGTCGCTGTGACGATGTCCTCGTCCTCAGGCTCCGTAGGGTTGGTAGGGTCAAATGTCGTAAGGACCATACCCGCATCAGACTGCACCTCGGAAAAAGCCTCGCTTGAAACTCGTGTGAATCTTCCCATTTATATCACTCCTTTTTGTTATTTATCTATAAACTCTATGAACACATTAAGCAGGAGGCAGCGTGTATCTCTGCCGCCTCCGCCGTCTGTATCTCTTGCAAATTCTTGCTGGCGCTTTACCCACATATAGCCTGTGTCGGTCTTTATTGACATACCGCCAAAGCCTATCATATCTGATATTTCCTGCGCCTTGCGATGAATAGCCGCAAGCGACTTTGAATTGTACCAGATACTTGCCGATACCGGGATATCCCCGTCATCAAAGCTGCTTAGTACCGCCTCGTAGGTGATATAGGGCTCTTTTGCGTTGGTGGGCACGGCGCTGTCGCTGTAAGCTGTCAGCCCGAAGCTGCTCCAGAAGAGCTGCTGCGCTTGTGTCTTGGTCATGAGCTCGCCCCCTCGGGTATCTCATATTCTTCGGCAGTGCACCACCTTATGCGTATAGTCGCAATATCAGGCAGCTTGTGTTCCATATTTCCGGAGGTGAGGTAAAAGCATTTGCCGTCTCTCAGGCGTTTGAGGACCTGTCCGTAGTCGAGATACACGCCATCGGGTGTGATGATAGTGTATTTCGCAAGTTCTTTATCCCGCCGAGCTGTAGTCTGCTCAGGTGCGCTGTCGAGTCTTGCGAAAGCATCTATCCTCTCTCCTTCGGTGTAGACGACATTCTCGCCGCCTTCATCATCGGGCTGTCTGTAGGAGGCTTCCATGATGATAAAATCCTCAAACATTGATGTGAGTGCGTTATCGTTCATACTATCCTCCTCCATATCCTCAGTCTGTCTGCAAACGCATCTTTCCAGGTGACTCCTCCGCCGGAACTGCCGCTTGATGCGCTCTTTGTGTAAGAATAAACGCCTGCAACTGTTTCGCTCGAAAACGGGCTTTGAACGGCGCTGCCATACTTCCCCTGCCACACCTTGATATCATCGACAAGCTTTAAGAACTCATCGGGAATGGCAAGCAGCCACACAGCACCCTCAAAAGTCTCGTCCTTAAGCAGCCCCGTTGTGGGGTACATATAGACGCCGTCATTGAACACGCTGCCGGCTATGCGGAAGAAGCGCCCGTCCACGAGCTTCTGACTAAGGTCAGATGATGCCCCGCTTATGCCGCCTGAGCTTATGGTAAAGGTGTCAAAGACCCTTTCTGTCTCAAAGTAGTTGTTCAGATATCTGCATATCGTTTCGAGCATCATCTATCCCTCCAGTCATTATGCTGATGCCTTAGGCTCAATAGCTATGCCCTTGAGGACTGCTGCCTTAAGGGTGTTCTTAAGTGCTACGCCTGCAACGAGCTCAACTTCGCCCTTCTTTACAGCACCGGGAGCGCTGAGGTCAGGCATATAAGAGCTGAGGATACCGCCGCCGGAAGGCGAGATACCGTGGAACGCATCAAGGCCTATCTTGACAGCGTAGATCTCTGTCATGCCATAGGCTTCGGTTGTGGGTGTACTTGTGGGAACAACATCTACCGATGCAGAGCCGTTGTAGTACTTGCCAAGATCCACAAGCGGGATATCGTTATAAGCCTCTACAACTCTGCCGAAATCGTCCTTCGCCCTGCTGTAATAGCCCGCTCTTCTTGCACAGCCTCTGAGCTTTGTGAGCATCTTGCTGTTCATCATAAGCATATCAGGCTTGCCGTCGATTACCGAGAGGAAGCCGTCAAGCTCGTCAAGGAACTTAGCATAGTTGCTGTCAAGCTCAGACGATGTGGTGAGTGTTACTTCACTTGTTATCTCATTAGCTGTGCCTGCAAGCAGCTTTCTGAGACCGTCGAATGTGCCGGTCACATAGCCTGCGCCTGAATTGGCTGACGTACCGTTGATAACGAGATTATGGAAGTAGTTTGATGTAGCCTTTATCTTTTCCGAAGCCTGGAAAGCAAGCTCATCAACAGCGCCGCTTGTCTTCTGCAGCACTCTGTCTACCTCAAACGAGCCGCCCATGATAACGGCATTGGTTGTCTTCTTCTCTCTCTTAGCCTCGCCTGCGGAGTACTCAGAGTTTATTGTTCTGACCGCTGCGGTCGAAGGTGTCTTAAGCTGCACATAGCCGTATGCGAGAGTAGAGCCGCCTGTGCCGGGCGAGATACAGTCGTCAAATACGAGCTTGTCGAGCAGAAGAGAGCTTCTTCTGAATTCATCAATGATCTGCTGATCTACCTTATCAGCCATACCAACTTTTGCTTCTGCGAGTGTGATTGCCATAAATCTTCATTCCTTTCTTTGTGGGATAAGCCTTTACTGCTTATCTGCCGATTCTTTGTACTTCTGCCTGAGAGCATCTGCAAGGCTCACAGGCTCGGTCTTTGTGTCGCCGCCTGTTGCAGGCGGGTTCTTAACGTCTGCGCCCTTTACGTCTTCTTTCGTAACGAGCTTAGCATACTTGCCGCCGATCAGCTCATCAAGGCTCTTGGTGTCCTTTAGCTTCTCCCCGTCAAGTTCGAGGGCGGCAAGCCTGCCCTCTATCCCCATCATGGCTATGTCAAGATTATCGCCCTTGATGCTCTTGCTCTCAAAGTATGCCCTTGCAGCCTTTTCTTTGGCAGCCTGTGTCTTTTCGGCGGTGATGCTGTTTTTGTAGTCCTCGAAGTCCTTATGCTCCTTCTCGTACTTCTCTTTGTAGCCGTCACCGTCGCCGCTTTTCTTTGAAAGCTCGTCGTAGTCGCTTTTGAGCTTATCGTAGTCTGCCGCCTTCGCTTCGGCATCAGCGAGCTTCTTTTTAAGCCCGTCCGTAGTGTCGGTGTGCATCTCGATAATGCTGTCTTCCTGTTCCTTGGTCAGCCCCATTGCTTTGAGGGCATTTCTTGTAAGTGCCATAAATGATCTTCTCCTTTTCCTCGGTCACTTTTCCTTGTGATTAGATTTTTATATAAAAAGAGCCGCTGACGTTGCCTCGTCACCGACTCATTTTACCATATTACAATTACAGCTCGTCCTTCAGAGCCTTTTCCATTATGCGCTTGTATTCGTCATTATGCTCGGCAGCCGCAGGACGCAGAAACGGCTTTGCCGGAACGTGTCCGCCGCCCCCGTACTGCTGATGCCCATACTCGACATACGGCGCATATTCGACATTGGTGCCGATATACACCGCCTTTTCACTTGCGTCGCCAACAGTGCCGGAGTAGCTGCCTCTGCCGTCTCCTCTGTCGGCACTATATTGTTGCAGCACAGGCGAGCCGCCCGATACAGCGTGCGTCACACTGTTACGCAGCAGCCCTGTATCTACCGTGCCGTTCCTGGTTATATTCTCCTTGGCGTGCCGCTCAGCCTGCAAGCCGATAGCTTCAAGTCCCACCTCAACTTGTTCGGCGAACTCTTCAAGCACCTGGTCGAGGTTATCGGCTGTCAGTTCAACAGATATGCCGTCCATGTTGCCTCCTTTGGGTATAAAAATAGCACTTGCTGCCGACATTCTTGTCGGTCGCAAATGCTTAGTAACGATATTTAACTTGCCGGGGACATTTATGCCCTTAGCAAATGCCTTTAAACAGGCGGTTTGCAACTTGCTTGTAAGTTGCAATCAGTTTCAATTAGTTTCAATTCAGTTGCTTTATTGGTTTATTTATTGGTTAATTACTTGGTGTATTATCCAATTAACAAATCGAGGGTATAAGAAAACCGCCTAACGGGGTTAAGCGGTTAAGTCGATACTATTTTATTTCGGCAAAGAAGGATTCTCCGGTGAGTTTCATTGATACTCTATCAATTTCTTTTGCCTTTTCTTTTACTGATACCGGAGCAGTTTCTATTATTACAGGTTTTTCTCCTCTCATATCCATATATTCATAAACATCATCTGGAATTGACATCAGCATAATAATCCTCCTTTCTCAAAAGAATCTCCACTACCTTTTTTGCTGGTGACCTTGCTTTTTTAGGGTTCTGAACATACTCAGCAACACATTCCGATATAAACTCATCGGTCTTTACAAAGCCGTATTTTGAAAGTTTGCCTTTCAACTCTTTTATTCTAACACTTCCATCAGCATTTGTCAAGCCATCAAGTAGTTTTTTTCTTATTTGATCTATTTCGGTATACTTTTCAGACCAATATTTATCATAAATTTGTTTCTCGTGTTGAAGAGCGTGTCCTAACTCGTGCCGTAATGAATGATATACTGAGCCGGTTGACCATTCACCCGATGCTTTGTTTGCTTGCGCCACTTGCGCTGTAAAAGCTCTACCGTCTTTACCTCCAACACCATAAAGCACAATTTCTCGACTATTAGGATAATATTCTCCAAAACAATTATCGTCTTTATATGGAGCAACAGTAATATCTTTCAACTCTGTCAATTCACCAAACATTTGAGTAAAATTATCGTATTCTTTACGATACTCCTCTGCAAAATCCTCCTTGATTGCTTTTGAGTTGTCTATCTTTGCAAAAGTAATATCTGAACTGCTTTTGAGAGCATAGCTTTCTTTACCCTCATGCTCCCCCACCCATTCTTCGTAATTCATATCGCCCATTTTGGGTGAGTAGGTCACCTTATCGCCCTCGAAGCCTTTGATAGCTGACACGAGGGTGCAGCGGCAGTTGTAGACTTCCTCGGCAGGTCCGTGCGGGTCTCCAGGGAAGCGGCAGCCGTTAGAGAACTTACCGCCAACATCTATGCACTCACCGTGCAGCTGTCTGTGAGTGTGCCTTGTGCGACCGTCAAGAGTAGCCATCCACTCCTGCTGCAGGTGTATGCCCATGCTCTGCGCTCGCTTGTAGCTGTCAACACGTCCGGCACACTCGGCTCCGGTGGTCATTGTGCGGGCGTTCCTCACCGCTGCTGCCATATCCTTATCGCCGACAGTCTGAGCAAGGCGCTTCGCTATCTTGTCCATGCTCTCACCCTGGGTGATGCTCTGCCACATCGAGGACTGTATCATCGACTTGTTCCAGAGCATATCCTTGCCCTCAGCTATGCGCTTTGAGACTTTCTTGCCGGGCGGCGGCAGCATATCGGGGTCATCACGCATAAGGCGCTCGACCGTCTGCCTGTCGTACAGCGTGTACGAGGTGTCTACAAGAGCGCTATGCTCGACATCGTATGTGCCGTAGTTGTGGTTCAGGGCGTAGATATCGGGCATATAGCCGTCGATTATGCTCCTGGCTATCACGTTGGCGTTGTGGTAGTCCTCGGCAAGGCTCTGCCTCATCTCCTCCCACCGCTCCGATATAAGCACCTGCCCCTGTCTCCAGCGAATGTACTCCTCATAGTTCTCCTTCGTAAAATCCTTCTGGAGATCGGCCAAATGCCTGGCATCTTTCGCCTTGAAAGCCTTTAGGTAATCATCGAGCTTCTTTTGCACTTCGTCAGATGCCTGCTTATAGTGCGCTTTCAGCTTCTTTTCAAGCTCGGCGAGCTTCTTGTCTGTGAGCTCATGCCCTTTGTCACTCATTCATCATCACCGCCAAGGCGTTCAAACTCGTCGGCGTTCATCTTCTTTATCCACTCCTCGGCTTTGTCGCCGTCGCCTAAGAGTGTCATTATCTTGGTGGTTATGTATTCAGGATGGAGATAGTTCCCGCCTGTTACAAGCGTCTGAACTGTCTCGTTGATGTTGATTATCATACTTCTCGTGAAGGTCGGGCTCTCGTTCTCTATCCCCGCAAGCCTCATTATGCCCTGCAGGAATTCAAGCACGCAGTACTCGAAGCCGTCAGCCTTCTCGTTGAGCGGCTCATAAGCTGCTTCTATCTGCGTTGCAGTCACCGCTCCACCCGCTATCTGTTTGACATCAACAGCGCCGAAGTCTTCGTATATGTCGTTTTTGAGCGTCTTAAGTATCGCCTCACGGCTCTCATACGGTGCTTCAAGCGTGTGGGCTTTGGCGTTGCCCTCTGTAACGGCTGCGTGAACGGTCTTTATCTTCTCGACAAACCTTGCGAGGTCAACATCGTCTGAATAGCCTGCGTTTTCAAGCGTCCAGTATATGATGCTGCCCTCATCAACATTGTTCGCATAGCCCGACTTGATGAGATCATAGCAGTCTATCTGCTGTCTGAGTCCGATAAGCTCACTCTGATGCAGCTTATTGCCCCACATCGGAACTATCGGCAGCAGTCCGTCATAGTTCTCACCGACAGTCTGCTTCTCGGTGTCAATGTCAGCCCCGAGTGTTCTTGTCTTGTAAGGTCGCTCGGGTGTCTGCATCTTCATCGTGCCGTTGACAGCTTTTATAAACTCGGTGTAGCCCGTCTCACGGTACAGTATCGCCCTAAGCGGCTTATCTGCGCTTATCTGCCAGAAGCGTATACCTGCCCTGAGTGCGCTTGTCTCTTCGTCCCACAGCGGCACGAATTCCCTTGCGCTCCATGTTTCAACGTGGTCCTTATTGTAGAATCCAAACGCCACAGCTCCGCCGAGAGCGTCGGCTCCTATAGATGCGAGTTTAGCATCGAAGTCCTTGCCGAGCTTGCTTTCGGCAGTGTCCTTGTCTTTCCAGGTCACACCGTTGCCCAGGAGGAAGTTTATCTCCTGGTTGATAAGCCTGCCGAAGATACCGTTAGGCAGCTTGAAGTTAGCTGAAAATATATCATCTATCTGCTTACCCGTCACAGTAAACAGCAGCTTTCTGAATCTCACTATCGTTCTGTTCTTACGTCTTACATACTCATCAGCAAGCACAGCCGTCTTGTAGAGGGCAGAGCCTTTATATTCATCTATCGTCTTCTGCACGAAAGAGCAGAGCGCCTGCTCATCATCGCCACACTTTTCCAGATCCTGATATGTAATTATCTTACTCACCCCCTACATAAAGAACATTGGACTGTGGTCTCTGCGCACCCTTGCAAGGCGCTTGGTCTGCACAAAGTACCTCATTGAGTCCATAGCATGGTCGTTTATCTTTATAGGCTTATCCTCCTGCGACTTGCTGTCCCACGAGTAGCCCTGTAATTCCTGTATTGTCGCCTTGCAGCGCTTTGATAGCTTTATAAGCCCACGCCGCATAGCCGTCTGCGTGTTTCTGATGCCTTCCAATACCGAATTATCGGCAGGGATAACATGATACCTGTCCTTGCGTAACAGCAGCGCTATGAAGCTCGCTGCGGAAGGATCTATGAACACATCAAGCCTTGGCGGCTCATACGGCTCGTCTTCAGTCGCATAACGGCTCAGCTGGTCGTCAACGAACCTGTCAAGCTCCTCGCCGTAGTCACTGTCGGTCTTCAGCTTGCCCTCGTCTCTGCCTGAATAGTAATACTCTGAGACAAGATACCACACCTTGCCGTATCTGCCCCACAGCAGCAGCGCAAACGGGTTGTGCGTGCCGTAGTCGATACTTAAGGCGTATTCGTCTGCTTTGCCCTCCGGCGGCTCTGCAAGTGCTTCCTCATACATGGTGTATATAAGCCCTTCGGCAACTACCCACAGCCCAAGGATATAACGCTGATAGAAAACACCCTCGAACTGCGCCTCCGCCTGCCGGATCATATTCTCGGTAAGTGTCGGGTTATCACTCATCAGGAAATGAATATGCAGAGCATTCTTCTTCTCCGGCTGCGACACCCACTCCTTGTAAAACCAGTGAGAAGGTCCCTCAGGGTTGCAGTTGAACCAGTACTTAGCCTTCTCAACCGAAAGCGTTCTTGCAAGCACCTGATTAACAAAGCTCTTAGGCATCAGAGCGACCTCATCGAGCAGCACGCCCGAAAGCGTGATACCCTGAACAAGCTGATAGCTGCTCTCGTCCTTACCGCCGAAAACAAAGAAATAGTTCTCCCTCTCTGCGGCCTTGACCGTGAGCATATGCGTTTTGAGCGAGTATGTCACTTTGAAGTATGCCGTAAGATCTGCAATAGTCTGTACCGGCTGTATAAGATTTCGCTCTGCACTTGCCACGGTCTTACCGCAGACACCAAAGCAGGCATGGTCGAACACCTTCATCGCCCAGAGGATAAAAGAAGTCACCATACACACCGTCTTGCCCGATCTTACAGCGCCGTCACATATAATGGCTTTGTAGTCGTCGGTATAAGGCCAGCGAAACACCTGCTTCTGCTTGTCGGATAGTTTCTCGAATGTCACTTATCATCACCCGTAAGTGCTTCATAGAGCTTAGGCAGCTCCTTGCCGGCGCTCAGCTCGGCAGCCATGTCCTTCTTGGTACTATACCCATACTTCGACATCCAGAGTCCCGCAAGCTGTGAGGGCACAACGCCCTGCTCGAATTTCTCACGGGCATCGATCTCACATTCCTCACGTATGCGTGTAACGATGTCCGAAAACCTCTCATCTTCGCCGTATACTTCGTAAAACGTAGAACGAGATATTTCCAAATACACGCAAAATCCCTCGATCGTGCAGGTGACGGGCTTTCTGAGCTCTGCCGACACGAACTCGCTGTTCTTGGAGCTGAAATCATGCACAATAGCCCGACGATTATTGCAGTATTCCTTGTACTCCGCCCATTTTTCAGCGAGCTTTTTTGCTGACTGTATCTTTCTTGGCCTTGCCATGACCTCATCTCCTTTCCTCATCCCCCAGGTACACAAAAGGACAGCCCTTGTGCCTCAGGCTGCCCTTTCGTACTCTATTCGGAGGAGAGAATAACAATGTCTGTATCGCTGCATTCTTTCTTAGTATAAGTATATCACATCTCAAAACTCTATTTCACTACACTTTACTATACTCTTTTGAATTTTCTGCAAGGCGATACCATGCTGCTGGAATATCCAACTGGGTGAATAGTTCATAGTCTCTGGTATCCCTGGGGTATACTTACCTGTAATCTTGTCGAAGCGACC
>JAFYET010000059.1 GCA_017544125.1 Ruminococcus sp.
GGGCTGTTGTAATCGGAGCGTTGTGCTTCTTTTATTACTTGTTCGCCGCCTTAGCGCCTACGGCGTTGGAGCTCTGCTCCAAACCTCGCTGGGGCTCTGCCCCCGTCCCCGCAAGCCCTTTTTGAGGAAAAGGGCTTGACCCCAAAACCTTCTTAATTTTTTTTACCACCACAACTTCCAATTTACCTAACCCCCATTCCCGCATACCAAGGAGGTGACAGCTGTGCTGAAAAACAGAATATCTGTCCTCGCCCTTGCCGTGGCGCTGACCCTCTGCTCCTGCTCGGGAACGGGCGGCAGTAATGACGACGGCGTGGGGCTTGCGGTGGTGGATAACGGCGGGCAGAGCTTCGCCCCGAATGTTCACCCCTATAGCTACCCCGAGTTTCTGAGTAAGATAGATACCACCGAGACTCTATCTAATGTCAGCTACCGCAGCTTTGACCCCTCCTTTGTCAGCGAGGTGACGACCCAGCCCTTTGAGGGTAAGGAGTGTATAGCCTCCTGCTCGGGACACTATATATATAAGTCAGGCAACTTCGTCGGCGTGCTTGACAGCAGCGGCAATACCATTCTCGAGGCCGATACCTTTGCAAGAGCCGAGTTCGTCTCGGGTACTATCCTGCGTATGTATCTCTATGACTTTGAGGGCAGCGACTATATCTACGCCGATATTTCCGATAAGCAAAACGTCAGGCTGATAGATAACTATGCCTTTAAATCCTCAAATATCAGGATATCCGAGCGCCGTGTGGAGGATAGCGACAGGGTGCTTATGTACCTTATCTCAAACGGCACCGCCGTTACGCAGACGGGCTATGACAGCATCTCCCAGAAGGATATCTCCGAGCTGCCCGCATCTGTAGGCTGTAAAAAGGCATATACCGTCACTAAGGACGGGGCTTACTATATAATCACCTTTGATGAATTTTATAACTATACCATCTTTGAGGGTACCTACGCCAAGATCGACCTGAGTATCGCAGGAAAGCCCGGCAGCTGCTATATAATGAGCTATGAGGATAATATCGAGGCAAAGACCCTTATCGACAGCTTCAAGCGCTTTGAGGACGATAACACCGATACAAGAGATGATGACTATATCTCCATAGACTTCGGGCTGTACGGTGAGGATAAGTATATCGTCACCCTCTATTCCTCCGGCAAGCTCATAACTCAGGGCACAAGAGACGGTGAGCAGTTCTATCAGAGCGCAAAGGTAGATAAGCGCTGCTTCGGCGACCTCGTCCGCTGGGTGGATACCACCGTAAGGGCAGAGTACGAGGATAATGCATAATTCATAATTATTGTGTCGCCCGTTCGGGCAACGGATTTTAAAGTATCTTTGCGAGGAAAAACAAGTGTCAGCTGAATTTACATTTCTCCACTTGAAATGTGTAAAAAAATGTGCTATAATATATTGTTGCAGTTGATAAGCTGCATAAATATTTAGTAAATGAATAAAATCTTTCATAAGAAATAAAAACCATAAAGGGGCAGCAATAGTATGAGTATATTAGAAACGATAGTACAGGCGGTGATACAGGGGCTTACCGAGTTTTTGCCGGTGTCAAGCTCCGGGCATCTGTCGCTTTATCAGCATTTTACGGGCAACAGCGGAGAGGGTGCGCTTATGTTCTCGGCGGTGCTGCATTTAGGCACACTGGTGGCGGTGTTCTTAGCATTCCGTAAGCTGATAATCGACCTTATCTTTGAGTTTTTCAGAATGTGCAGCGATATCGTGCATAAGAAATTCATCTGGGAGAAGATGAACCCCGAGCGCCGTATGATAGTTATGATAATCATATCTACCTTTATGCTCGTGCCGTTTATGTTCTTTAAGAGCTGGTTCGAGGGTATAGCGCAGGATACGTCTATTATGGCAGAGGGTATATGCTTCCTCTATACAGCGGCTATCCTCTTCCTTTCCGATAAATGCACCAAGGGCAAAAAGACCAAGGGCGATATAACCGCCAAGGACGCAGCTACCGTGGGCTTTTTCCAGGGCGTGGCACTGCTGCCGGGCGTTTCCCGCTCGGGCTCGACAATATCCTCGGGGCTCTTCTGCGGCTTTGACCGCTCAACCGCTGTGGCATACTCTTTCGTGCTCGGCATACCCGCAATTCTCGGCGGCTGCCTGCTCGAGATATTCGAGGCAGTAAAGGAGCACGAAACGTCTGTCAGCCTCTCAAGCTGCGCCGTAGGCTTAATAGTTGCAGCACTTGTGGGCATATGCGCCATCAAAATGGTAGAATGGCTCGTCAAGAGCGATAAATTCAAGGTGTTCTCTATCTATACCGGCGTTCTCGGCGTTATAGTCATCTTCATAGCTATAATCGAGCTCGTAAAGGGAACAACCATTCAGTTTTAATGCATAAATGCACGCATTATCCGCTTTCAGCGGAAAACGCTATGCATAATGCATAATTATTGTGTCGCCCTTACGGGCGACAGATGCCCATTCGGGCGAGCCGCCTGCGGCGGCTAATTATCAATTGTAAATTTTTAAATTCGTCCTGCGAAGCAGGACGCCTCAATTATGCATTAGAAAGTGTGGTGAACTCGTTGGCAGCTGCAAGCGGCACAAAAAAGACTTCTTCCAAAGCTAAGACCTCGGCTAAAACGCCCGCAAAAAGGGGCGCAAAGGCAAGTGATGCGAATATGCAGGAGAGAAGAAGGCTCATATCTATCATGCTCGTGCTGTTCGGGGCGCTGACGGGCTTTCTTACCTATATAAAAGGCGACGGCGGGCTCTGGACGGGGCTTTATAACTTCCAGCGTGGGCTTTTCGGCGACGGCGTGTTCCTGCTCGCCCCTATGCTCATATACCTGGGCGTTTTCATATCAAAGGATAAGTGCGATAAAAACGCTATAATCGCAAAGCTGGTGCAGGGGCTTATCGTGCTGCTGCTCGTATGCGGTATGTGGCTGATATTTGCCCAGGGCAAGGTCGAAGGCGGCAGCTTCTTTAAAAAGCTGGGCGGGCTTTACTCTGACGGCGTTAACCCCGGCGTGCGTGGCGGCGGTCTTTTCAGTGCGGTCATCGGCTGGACGCTGCTCGCACTCTTCAAGTCCGTCGGCTCAAAGATAATAATAGTGCTTCTTACCATACTTTTCCTGATGATGCTCACAAACCTCACTATCCCCCAGATAGCGGAAAGCGTTTCGGGCTTCTTTAAGGCTATATACCGTGCGCTCAATGAGGATAAGATAGCAGCGCAGGAGCGTGCCGAGGAGCGCAGAAAGCGCCATGAGGAGCTGAAAGCCGAGCGTGAAAAGGCAGAGGCTGAAAGAAAAGCCAAGGAAGAGGCAAGAAGCAAAAAGCGTGTTGATATAAAGCTCTCGCCTAATAAGAGGAAAGAGCCTGTAAGCACCTATGAGAACCCCGATGACTTCGTGCCCTTTATCCCCGAGGAGATGCGTGAATCAGATATCGGCAAGAAGATACCCGACTTCACCCTCGCACTTGATTTTAACAGCGCTGACAGCGTTACCTATACCGAGCAGCCCCCCGTGACCGCAGACGAGCCGCCCTTTGAGATGAGCATAAGCGGTGTCTCCCGCGAGGAAAAGCTCGTAAATGATACAAAGCCCGAATACGGCTATGATGAAGACCTCTTCCCGCCCGAGGATATGCCCGAGCCGGAAATTGACTTCCCCGAGGATGAGGAGCTGCCCGAGGGCAGCCCCGAGCTTGACCGTATAATCGAGGAAGCCGTTGCCCAGTCGCAGAAAAACGCTACCCACGAGGATAAGGGCGGCTACCAGACCCTCCACGTTGAGGAGGGCGGTCAGACATCTATGATCGAGGACGAGGAAAAGACCGTATGGACACCGCCCCCGATAGATATACTCAAATACGCTAAAAACAATATCCCCACCGAGCAGGCTAAGCAGGAGATGCTCTCAAAATCCGATGTGCTGGTGAAAACGCTTACCGATTTCGGCGTGCATACCTCTATCACGGGCATTTTCAGAGGCCCCTCTGTCACAAGATATGAGCTTAAGCCCGATGCGGGTGTCAAGATAAGCAAGATAACCAACCTTGATAAGGATATAGCCCTCTGCCTTGCAGCTAAGGGCGGTGTGCGAATAGAAGCCCCTATCATCGGTAAAAACGCCGTAGGTATCGAGGTGCCTAATACCACAAGAGATACGGTATCTCTGCGTGAGCTTATCGACTCGGAAGAATACCGTAATATGAAGCATGAGCTTATGTTTGCCGTCGGTAAGGATATCGAGGGCAAGATAGTCGTGGGTGATATCTCAAAGATGCCCCATATGCTTATTGCAGGTACTACCGGCTCGGGTAAGTCGGTGTTTACAAACTCTATCATCATAAACATTCTCTACCACGCTTCTCCCGAGGAGGTCAAGCTGGTGCTTATCGACCCGAAGAAGGTCGAGTTCCCCGTGTATAACGGCATACCCCACCTGCTCATACCCGTTGTCACCGAGGCTGATAAGGCTGTCGGCGCTTTAGGCTGGGCGGTAAATGAGATGATGATGCGCTATAACCTCTTTGAGGCAAACGGCGTTAAGAATTTGGAGGGCTATAACGCCTACCGTGATGCTCACCCCGAAAAGAGGCTGCCTAAAAAGCCTAAGATAGTGATAATAGTCGATGAGTTTGCAGACCTTATGCTCGCAGCTAAAAACGAGGCTGAGAACTCGGTTCAGCGCTTAGCACAGCTTGCCCGTGCAGCAGGTATGCACCTTATAATCGCTACCCAGTCACCGAGAGCTGATATAATCACAGGTGTCATCAAGGCAAATATCCCGTCAAGAACGGCGCTTTCCGTTTCAAATAATACAGAGAGCCGTATAATCTTAGACGAGGTGGGCGCTGAAAAGCTGCTCGGCAACGGCGACCTGCTCTTCAAGCCGCAGGGGACGAGAAACACTCTGCGTGTGCAGTCGGGCTTCTGTACCGACTCTGAGATAATGGAGCTTGTTGAGTTCTTGAAGGATACCGGCAAGACCGAATATTCAGCCGAGGTAATGGAAAAAGTCGAGGAGAACACCCCCCGCCCCAAGGAGGAGCGAAGCTCCGGTGAGGGCGGCGACGATGTCGTGCTCAATGACGATGACAGCATCATCGAGCAGGCGATACAGATAATCGCCGAGACGCAGACCGCATCTACCTCATACCTGCAAAGAAAGCTCAAGCTCGGCTATGCCCGTGCCGGCAGGATAATGGACGAGCTCGAGGATATGGGCTTCGTCGGCCCCGCCAACGGCGCTAAAGGCAGAGAAGTCCGCATAACCCGTGAACAGTGGCTCGAAAGAGAAGCGAGAAAATAATGCATAAATGCACGCATTATCCGCTTTCGGCGGAAAACGCTATGCATAATGCATAATTGAGGTATCCTGCTTCGCAGGATGAATTTTAATTGACAATTAGCCGCCGCAGGCGGCTGCCCGAATGGGCATATTATCGCCACAGGCGATACCTCAACTGTTACCTGTTACCTGTTACCTGTTACCTGACAAAAAGGTGGTGCTCATATGTCATTCATGCCCGTGTCAAAAGAAGATATGAAACAGCGGGGGATAGATACCCTTGACTTTGTGTATATAACGGGTGATGCCTATGTTGACCACCCGAGCTTCGGCGTGTCTATAATCTCACGTATACTTGAAGCTAAGGGCTATACCGTGGGCATTATCGCCCAGCCTGATCATAAAGACCCTAAAAGTATGCTCGCTCTTGGCGTGCCGAGGCTGGCTTTCCTTGTTACGGCAGGCAATATCGACTCGATGGTCTCGCACTATACCGTTGCAAAAAAGCCGAGGAAAGACGACCTCTACTCCGCAGGCGGTATAGGCGGCAAGCGCCCCGACAGAGCGCTCACAGTTTACTGTAAGCTCATTCGTCAGGCTTGCCCCGATAAGCCTATACTCTGCGGCGGGCTTGAAGCGTCGCTTAGGCGCTTTGCTCACTATGACTACTGGAAGGATACCGTTATGCCCTCGGTGCTTGTTGACTGCGGGGCTGATATACTTATGTTCGGTATGGGCGAGCACGCAATGCTCGAGCTTGCCGATAGACTTAACAGCGGCGAAGATGTAAAGACCATGACCGATATCCGGGGCACCTGCTACCTCTGCGACCCTAAGGATACCCCCTACGGCGCAGTTCAGTGCCCCTCGTTTGATGAAGTTAAGCGTGATAAAAAGCTCTACGCCAAGGCGACCCGCCAGCAGTATGATGAGCAGGACGAGGTCTATGGGCGTATGATAATACAAAGGCAGGGCGATAAGATGCTTGTGCAAAACCCGCCCGCCAAGAGCCTTAATACCGAGGAGATGGACTGGGTCTACTCCCTGCCCTATGAGCGTACATACCACCCTATGTATGAAAGCGAGGGCGGCGTGCCCTCTATCTTAGAGGTGCGCTTTTCCATAACCCATAACCGTGGGTGCTTCGGCTTTTGTAACTTCTGCTCTATCGCACTCCACCAGGGGCGCAAGATAAGTGTGCGAAGCGAAGAGAGCGTCATAAAGGAAGCAAAGTATCTCACCACCCTGCCCGATTTCAAGGGCTATATACATGACGTGGGCGGTCCTACCGCTAATTTCAGGCTTCCAAGCTGCCGGAAACAGCTCGAGCATGGGCTCTGTAAGGGCAGAAAATGCCTTGCCCCCGCCCCCTGTAAGAATCTGCAGGTAGACCATACCGAGTATCTTGACCTGCTGCGTAAGCTGCGTAAGATAGATAAGGTCAAAAAGGTGTTTATCCGCTCGGGCATACGCTATGATTACCTGATAGAGGATAAGAGCGATGAGTTTATGAACGAGCTCATCGAGCACCATATAAGCGGTCAGCTAAAGGTCGCACCCGAGCATTGCTCGGCGGCGGTGCTCGATAAGATGGGCAAGCCCCATATCGAAGCCTATAAGCGCTTTCAGCGTAAATTTTATCAGATAACCGGCAAAAAGGGCAAGGAGCAGTATCTTATACCCTACCTTATGTCCTCCCACCCCGGCTCGACTATAAAAGACGCTATCGAGCTTGCCATGTTCCTAAAGGAAAACGGCATACACCCCGAGCAGGTGCAGGATTACTATCCCACCCCGGGAACTATCTCCACGGCGATGTTTTACAGCGAGCTTGACCCGTATACTATGGAGCCTGTATTCGTTGCAAAAAGGCGTGAGGATAAGGCTGCACAAAGGGCGCTGCTGCAATACTAC
>JAFYET010000060.1 GCA_017544125.1 Ruminococcus sp.
CTTGGCAGGGAAGGCAATTTCTTGATCTACATAGCGCACATATTAAAAAGAGGTATCACCGAACCGGTGATACCTCTTTTTGTTTGTGTTATAAGGCTTTAGGCTGCCTCTTTGTCTTCCTTAGCGTCTTCCTTGGTCTCTTCGGTTGTTTCCTCGGCAGTCTCTTTAGCCTCTTCCTTTGCTGCCTTCTTTGCGGGCTTTACAACGTATGTATGGTAGAGATACTCGGTATCGAGAACTGCCTGAGCCTGTGTGAGAGCCTTGGCTGTAACTGCGATATAGGTCTTGCCGTCATACTCAAGGTAAGTAGCGAGGAGGGTGCCTGCCTCGTCGGTATAGCCTGTCTTACCGCCGCCGATAGCGAAATCGGGGTCCTGACCGAATTCATAGATATTCTTGAACACGAAGCTGGTTATCTCGATGCCGTTCTCGTGCTGCTTTGTCTTGCTTGTGGTATACTTCTCTGTTGAGATTATCTTCTTGCAGGTCTTGTTTTCGAGCACTGTCTTCATAAGTGCTGCCATATCTATGCAGGAGGATATATGGTTCTTATCATGCAGGCCGCTGGCGTTTACAAAGTGTGTTGATTCAAGGCCAAGCTCCTCTGCTCTTCTGTTCATAAGTGTTGCAAAGTCTTTCTCGCTGCCCGAAACAGTTATTGCAAGGGCTGATGTAGCATCTGCGCCGCTGCAAAGTATAGCGCCGTAGAGAAGGTCCTTCATAGGCACCTTTTCGCTGGGCTCAAAGCCAACTCGTGAAGCGTCAGCCTCTATAAGCGGGTCTATCACCTTGCTTGTGAACTTGAAGGTGGCTTTAAGGTCATCAATATTCTCTGCTGCACACAGAAGCGTCATGAGCTTTGTGAGTGAAGCGGGGTATATCTTCTTATCATACCCTGTGCCTGCGATTATCTCGTTTGTATCAGCGTCGATGAGTATGCAGTATTTGCTGTCTATCTTCTTGGCGTTTACCTCTTTATAATCCGCACTCAGGGTGGGGAGAAGGCTTACAGGCTCGGGCTCGGGTTCAGGCTCGGGCTGCGAGTCATCGGTTGCCGATGAGCTGTCATCTGTCACGGAGGAGGTATCGTCGGTGGTTATCTTCACTGCCTCCATACTTGTGCTTTTACCGATGCTGCCGTTATCAACGACTACCAGCACCGCCGTACCCACCGCAAGGATAAGTATGACGAGCATGAGGGCTATTACGCCCGCACCGCCTTTTTCGTTCTTGGTGAATTTTCGCATAGTCATTCAATCTCCTTTATTTTACCAAGCTCTACCGCCTGTCTGTATTCAGAAATGGTGTTATAGCAATATTGCAGTATATCACGCCTTGTGACGATGCCGCTAAGTACATTCCGGTCATCTATAACGGGAACGAAGTTCTGCTCCATTGACAGGAGTATCAGCTCGTCCATTCCCGAGGTTATATAAACAGGCTTGTTTTTGCCTTTGATATCTATATCTGTTATCGGTATTCTCTCGAGTTCCTTAAGGTCGAGGATATCGTTTGACAGCATATACCGCAGTATATCGCCCTCATTGACGGTGGTGACATACTCGCCTTTTCTGTTTATAACGGGTATTGCCGTGAAGCCGTGGTTTTTGAGCCGTTCGAGCACCTGCCTTACCGAGCTGTCGGTATAGGCATAGTCAAGCAGCGCCTTTGGTTTGAGGAGCGATAGCATATTCATTTTGCCTTACCTCCGTTATCGCCTGCATATCTGTATATAAGCCCGATAAAGTCGTTATAGCTTATTTTTTTGAAGCTGTCGATAGCCATGCCGTTTGACACGAGCTTCTGCTCATCTATACCGAACTTCTCGCACTGATCCATACAATAGGTCTGCCTGTCAGCAGAGGAGAAAGCGGAGAAATCGGTGAGCGTTGTAGTAAAGCTGGGTGAAAAGACAGCCGTCTCACCCACGCTTGATGAAAGCTCGCTTACCGTTCTTGTTTCAACATAGTCATCATTGCCCTCGACCTCATAGGTGGAGGTATAGCGCTTGAGCGAGCCGTTTTTGCTGTCGAAGTAGAAATCATACACGGTGATATATGTATCGCCCATATATGTATACTCCTCAGCCACCTCGCCGTCCTTAGCCTTTATGTGAGTAGAGGTCTGGGGGAGGTTGCCGTTTACCACGCTCTCGATAACATCGGGCAGGTATATGCCCTCATCGGTATATGAATAGGTCAGGTAGTCAAACTCATAGACCTTGCTGCCGTCTGCAAGGAAGCCACGCTTGCCCTGCGCAGTCTGCTGCGACTGGTAGACCTTGCTGCCGTTTTTATACCGCTCGATCTGTATCGGCTTTTCTATATCCTTAGCTTCGAGGGAGCATTTATAGGTATATCTGTCACCGCTGAATATCTCATAGGCAGTCTGAAGATGCTCGCCTATATTGTTGACCGCAGGCTGCTGCTCGCCGCCTGTGGCATCGACGACAGATTCATCTGGCTCTACGGGCGGCTTGACTGTTGAGCGGGGCATCTCGGAAGACGAGCTGCCGCTGCCGCAGGAAGCCATCGAAAGAGCGAGGGCTGCCGCCGTTATGAAAAGCGGTATTTTCTTTATATCAAACATAATAGTTACCGGTTCATCCTTTCAGAGAGGCTATGCCCCTCTACATTAAAAGGTACTGATTATAATTATACAATATTTTGTACCCGTTGTCAAGTGGCTTCGGGGAAAAGAGAGAATAATTTTTTGAGAGTAGAAATTTCGTACTTATATCTTATCTCCCACTCAGAACAAGCCTGTGATATTTCCCTCATTGTCGCAGTCGATATTGAATGCTGCGGGCACCTTGGGCAGACCCGGCATTGTCATGATATCGCCCGTATACACAACGATAAAGCCCGCACCCGATGACAGGCGCATATCTCTTACAGTTATCTTGAAGCCTGTGGGCTTGCCGAGCTTAGCGGGGTCATCAGAGAGCGAATACTGTGTCTTGGCAACACATATCGGCACATCAGCCTTGCCGAGAGCTTCGATCTCCTTAAGTGCCTTTTCTGCCTGTGCGGTGTATACTACACCGTCTGCACGGTAAATCTCTCTTGCGAGAGTTTCTATCTTCTCCTTAACGGGGAGCTTTTCGTCATAGAGGGGCTTAAACTGTGAGGGCTTGTTCTCTATCGTGGAAACGACCTTCTGTGCCAGGTCTGTGCCGCCCTCGCCGCCCTTGGCGAATATCTCAGCCAGCGACACCTCAACGCCCATCTCATCGCATACTCTCTTTACAACAGCTATCTCGGCATCTGTATCTGATGCGAAGCGGTTGATAGCAACGACTACCGGCACGCCGAACTTCTGCATATTCTCGATATGTGTCTTGAGGTTCACGATGCCCCTTTCAAGAGCCTCGACATTCTCGGCGGTAAGCTCTGTCTTGGGTATGCCGCCGTTATATTTGAGCGCACGTATAGTTGCAACAAGCACAACGCAGCTGGGCTTCAAGCCTGCAAAGCGGCACTTTATGTCAAAGAACTTCTCAGCGCCTAAGTCAGAGCCGAAGCCTGCCTCTGTGATAACGAAATCTGCCAGCTTCAGTGCGAGCTTGGTAGCTCTTACCGAGTTGCAGCCGTGTGCTATATTTGCAAAGGGACCGCCGTGGATAAGTGCGGGGTTATTCTCTAAAGTCTGCACGAGGTTGGGCTTTAGCGCATCACGCAGCAGGGCTGTCATAGCGCCGCAGCAGCCAAGGTCCTTAGCGTAGACGGGCTTATTGTCATAGGTGTATGCAACAAGTATACGCTCGAGCCTTGCCTTTAAATCTGCAAGGTCGGAGGAGAGGCAGAGTATAGCCATTATCTCGGAAGCAACGGTTATCTGGAAGCCGTCTTCACGGGGGATACCGTTTACCTTTGAGCCAAGACCGACTATTACTTCACGGAGCGCTCTGTCGTTCATATCAAGGCATCTCTTGAAGAGAATGCGTCTCTGGTCGATATTTAAGGGGTTGCCCTGGTGCATCGAGTTATCGGCAATAGCGCACAGCAGGTTATTTGCAGCGGTGATAGCGTGCATATCGCCTGTGAAGTGGAGGTTTATATCCTCCATAGGCACTACCTGAGCATAGCCGCCGCCTGCAGCGCCGCCCTTTATGCCGAATACAGGCCCCAGTGAGGGCTCACGGAGTGCGAGGATAGCTTTTTTGCCTATCTTGGACATACTCTCCTCTAAGCCTACCGAGATAGTTGTCTTACCCTCGCCTGCGGGGGTGGGGTTTATCGCAGTAACGAGTATGAGCTTGCCGTCGGGCTTATCCTTGGTCTTGCTGTAAAGGCTCTCTGAGAGCTTTGCCTTATAGTGACCGTAGGGCTCATAATCCTCCTCGGATATACCGAGCTTTGAGGCGATCTCGCCTATCTTTTTCATTTTCGCTGCCTGTGCTATTTCGATATCGCTTAACATAAATCTACACTCCTTTTATAAGATACGTGGGAAAAGCCCCGTAAGCAGGCTTTTTGACCCACAAATAAACAACATTCCAATCTATATTATAGCATAATTTTGCCCCAAGGTCAATTATCAAATGTGAAAAATAGCTGAAAATAAGCGGAAGATTATGTGCGGAAGGCACAAGGGGAGTTAACAGTTAACAGGTAACAGTTAACTGTTGAGGTGCGGCTGCTGTTTTATGCTATATCACATAAGCGCAAAACACCCCGGGGCTATCAAAACCCCCGGGGTGCTGTCGTTTTTTTAATCCATGCGGCGAAGCCGCATACCTCAATTATGAATTATGCATTATGCATTATGCATTATTAAATGTTGTAGTCTATCGTCATTTCCTGCCCGTGCTCGATAATATCACGCAGGGTGATGTTATCGATAACGCCCTTGACGGCATCGTTGAGCCGCTCCCACACAAAGAGGGTGGGGCAGGCATCTACCCTCGGGCACTGGTTGACCTCGTCATCAAGGCAGGCAACGGGTGCCATGCTGCCCTCGGTAAGGCGAAGTATCATGCCTACTGTGTAGTATTCCGGCTCGTGGGCAAGCCTGTAGCCGCCCTGCGCACCACGCACGCTCTTGACATAGCCGGCACGGTTTAATAGTATGATTATCTGCTCGAGATATTTTATCGAGATATTCTGCCTTTGCGCTATGTCTTTCAGCGGCATGGGCAAGCCCGTGTCGTTCACCGCCATATCATACATCATTCTTAAAGCATATCTGCCCTTGGTCGATATTTTCATTCCCGCACCGCCTTTTCTTTTCGTCTATACTTTATCACCTATGTGAATACTATGACTTTATTATACACGATTTTGTAATATTTGTCAAGAGATTTAGAGGCACGAAGCGTGTGTCCCCGACTCTTACTTCTTACATCTGATCTCTTACCTCTAACAAAAAAAGCCGCCCCGTAGGACGGCTTTGGTGTTATTACTTGAAGTATCTGTCCAGCAGACCCTTGAAAGCCTTGCCGTGACGGGCTTCGTCTCTTGCCATTTCGTGAACTGTGTCGTGAATAGCATCGAGGTTGAGAGCCTTTGCTCTCTTAGCCAGGTCTGTCTTGCCAGCAGTTGCGCCGTTCTCGGCATCAACACGCATCTGAAGGTTCTTCTTGGTGCTGTCGGTGATGACCTCGCCTAAGAGCTCTGCAAACTTGGCAGCGTGCTCAGCCTCTTCAAAAGCAGCCTTTTCGTAGTACATACCTACCTCGGGGTAGCCCTCTCTGTAAGCTACTCTTGCCATAGCAAGATACATACCTACCTCGCTGCACTCGCCCTCGAAGTTAGAGCGCAGGTCTTTCTTTATATCCTCGGGAACGTCGGAAGCTACGCCTACTACGTGCTCGGAAGCCCATGTCATGCCAGCCTCTTCGTCCATCTTATTGAACTTTGAAGCGGGAGCCTTGCACACGGGGCACTGCTCGGGAGCAGCCTCGCCCTCATAAACATAACCGCAAACGGAACATACAAATTTTGCCATAATAATTTCCTCCTCATCACAAATTCAAATTTGCTTAATTTGTATAAAAATTATACCACATAAACACCCTTTTTGTCAATGGCGACCAAAGGAAGAAATGTTAATATTTCGTTAAGAGGGGACGGCAAAACTGGTGGAAAATGTTATTTTAACTTGCTGTCGGCATCTTCAAGGGAATGAAATATGCTTATTATGACGGCGTTGTTTTCTTCTATCCTGTATAGCAGAAAATAATTATGGCGCAGAAAATTCATTCGCTTTAATCCCCGCTCACGAAGTTTTTGGCTGTCAGGGTCGGCAAGACTGCCTGCGCATTTTTCCAATTCTTTTCTTGTATCTATATAATCGTTTAATACATTTCTTGCAGCCTGAGGGCTTTTTTTGACATTTTTCAGATAACTAAGGTATCTTTTCAGATCTTCCCGGGCATCAGCTGTTAGCAAGACCTTATATGTTTTCATGCCCCAAATTCCTCCAGAAGCTCTTTTTCAAAAGCCTCGGAGTCAATATAAGAACTTCTGTCTGCATTAGCTAATGCCTTGTCTATCTTTTCAAACAGCTGCTGCTCTGTTTTGGCGCTGAATGTGCTGCCACCCTTGCTGTTGCTGACAAAAGCCTTTATAACTGCGTTTACGGCAGCCAATTCGTTCTCGCTGAGCATCGAGAGCATATCTATCGTGTTTTCCATAGAAGCATCATAGTTTATTACGGCAGCCATATCAAGCACTTCCTTTCTGATATTATTATACCACATTCTTTTGATGCGGTCAACTGTCGGGGTAAGGAAAGAGGGGGTGATAATCTTATGTTAATGTAAGGTGGTTTTCTGCTTTATTATGCAGATATAAAAAAGAATAATGAACAGTGAAAAATGAATAGCGAATAATACTTAAAACGGCGCTGTTTTTGCCTGCGGTACTATTCATTCTTCATTTTTCACTATTCATTATTCATTGAGGCGCTGTCAAGCGCCGTTTCTGGTCGGGGCGACAGGACTTGAACCTGCGGCATCTTGGTCCCAAACCAAGCACTCTACCAAGCTGAGTTACGCCCCGGTGTATTCACAACTACATTATTATACTATAATTTCACGCCTTTGTCAAGCGTTTGTGTTGCGGCAGAGCCCTTTGTGCGGGCGGGGGATTTGTAAGTAACATCAAAATATAGTCGAATTTTGGCGTGTAAATACTATATATGCTGTTTTTTTGAAAAAAATCGTGAAAAAAGGTTGATTTTTGCTTTTAGTTGTGATAGAATAGAGTTATAAATATATGAGGACTTAAACGATTGAGAAAGGATGAGTATATAAATGGAGACAAAAGTTTGCCCGCACTGCGGAAAAGAGATACAAAAGGAGGCTATCCTCTGCAAATACTGCCACTCACTGTTAGTTGAGCAGAATGAAGATGAGGACGATGCACCCGCCGGCGGCGACACTATCATTTTCAAGAAGGCAGACCCCATAAAGAATGATGACTATAACGAGGCTGACGAATACCCCGAGGCTGACGAGGAAGAGCTGGAGAGAGAAAGAGAAAGAGCAAGAAGAGTTGCTGCAGCCCGCCGCCGTGCCGAGGAAGAAGAAGCCGAGTACGAGTATGAAGACGATGATGACGACGAGGAAGATGATGACGATAAGAAGCGCCTTTATATAATGGTGCTGGTCATCGCAGTAGGTATCATAGTTGTTGCTATCGTATGCCTTGCAGTTGCCACAAAGCTCTTTGGCGGCAACAATGATTCAAAGATAACCGTCAAGAACACCACCCTTGCCCCCGCAGTTTCTCAGGAGGAGCCTGCTGATTCGGCAAACACCGATGATGACGACGATGATGAACCTGCTGCAACAAAGGCAACAAACGACGACGGCACACCTGCCACAACAACCACAACAGGCGTTGTAAAGCCCGATGATGAGACAACGACCACCACAACGACTGCTGAGAACGGCGATGCTGATACAACAACAACTACCACAACAGCTGAGGCTGACAACACAGACACCACAACTACCACAACCGATGAGAACGGCAACACCGATACTACCACCACAACAGCTGCACTTACAGCTGATGAGAACGCAGTAAAGAGCGCAATCTCGGGTCAGGTAAGCGGCGACATCACCACTATGGAGATGTGGAGCGAGAATGACACCTACGCATGGTACAACGTATACACCGCAGAGCACGGCTACTCGGTAGCATACAACAAGCAGACCGGCGAAACAAAGGTAGACCAGCACTGGTAATAAGACAATAACAACCGCCCTCTGTTCGGCATGAACAGGGGGCGGCATTATATGAATGAAGAAATAATAAAGAATAATGAATAATTGAGGTTGTGCCCTTCGGGCACGGATTTAAAAACATTGCTGCTTCCTCTATTATTCATTATTCTTTTTGTTTTTACAGTATGACCTCTCCCGCCTTTTGCATAACGCCCGAGAGGGTGTTTATATCCGCTAAGGGGTCGCCCGTTTCGAGGGAGTGGTTGGCGTTATCGGTTATATGCAGGGGGACAGCGTGCTCATTGCACAGGCGCTTTATCTTTTCAGTGTCTGCCCAGGGGTCGGCTGTGCCGTGAAAGGCTATAAAGCC
>JAFYET010000061.1 GCA_017544125.1 Ruminococcus sp.
GAGTATGTAAGCGGTGAACCAAAGTCGGACGGCTATGAGAACAACGAGGTGCTTCTTATTTCAGCCGAGGAAGCGGCGGAGCGTGATGATATCACAAATATGAGCAGGGAGATACTGCGTGCGTTTATCGCCGACAAGTCAAATGTGCTTGGCAAGAGCAACTATGTGCCGAAGTCGGCAACGGCTGATAAATATGAGATATATGGAGTTTGATATGAAAGCTGAATGACTGTAAAAAAAGCAATGTTAATCTAAGGGAGAGAATAGAATGGGTTATATATTAGATCTTAGAAAAATAGAAGGTGTTGGTCAAAGACCGCTTCAAATGGTGGGATGTGGAGTGTTTATCTTTGATGAGCAAGACCGGGTTTTGTTGGAGCAGCGAACAGATGACGGTACATGGTGTGTACCCGCAGGCAGTATGGAACTGGGGGAGACACCGGAAGAGGCTGCCAGACGTGAGTGCTTGGAAGAAACAGGCTTGTGTGTAAAGGATTTGCAATTTTACAATATGCAGTCGGGTGAAAAATGTCACTTTACCTATCCCAATGGAGATGAAGTGTATGCATTGGACATTAACTTTGTTTGCAGGTCATATGAGGGAAATTTAAAGCGACAGGAAGAGGAAGTCCTACGGCTTCAATTTTTTGCTAAAGGAGAACTCCCGGAAAATTTGTGTGAGAATGATAAAGAAGTGATTAAGGCAATATGGGAGAAACACTCTTGATAATTCGGAGATGATAGGTGACAGTCAAAGACATCAGCGGCCGTAACGTAGGATTCCTGACAGGAACAAAGGACGGCAAGAATTATGTTGAGATCCCGGATATTGCAGGTCCCGAGCTCGGCGATGACTACACTGTCACATTCGGCTCTCAGGGCAGCGTTAAGGTCAGCGCACTTTCATTTGCTGAAGCAGCGCTGAGGAATTACAGCAGCGACAGCAGCAAAAAAGCTCCCCTGGAGCGAGTGACCTCAGCGGCATTTGCAGAAAAATCCCCGGCGGGAACCTAACATACTGCATCCAAAAGAAAAAAGCTCTCACCGCGGAGAGCTTTTCTTTTATAGCCTGAGAAGCCTTTGGGGCAAGGCTGTGCTTTTTCACACGCAGACTTTTCCTGCACTATGACAGCAATTTCTAGTACTGATCTGCTTTTCTCTGACAATAGTATAGTAATGATACGATTCTATTGCAATTTGCAGAAAATTATGATATACTTTATTAAACAGGTCAGGTCTTCTCAGGTAAACCGGCCTGGTGAAAAAAATGATATAACAAACTGATCACAATGCTGTGAAAGGATCTCAAATGATAAAAGATTATTTGCTTCAGGACTGGTCTTTGATACTGGTTTTGTCAGCGTTTGCGATAGCCCTCAGGATCACCGTCTTTCTGGATAAAACGACCATCAGGCGAATGTATATCATGATAGCCGGTGTGTTCTTGCTTTCTATTGTGGTATTCGTGGAGTTCAGATGCGCAGCACGCGGCGAATACAGAACCCTGCGAAGTATTCTGATGGCCATAAGATACAGTGCCACACCGTTTATCATCTCGCAGATCATCTATACTCTGGTAAAGAAACAGACCTTGTATATATTCATCCCCTCGATAATTCTTTCTGTGATAGATATCGTTTCGATATTCACAGGCATCGTATTCAGAGTGGAAGATGATAACAGCTTCTCGCGCGGCCCCCTCGGCTACCTGCCTTTCATTGTGGCGGGACTGTACTGTGCCGTACTGGTCTATCTTCTTTTCAAAAGATGCAACAAAAAGCTCATGGAGATCATTCCGATCGCCTTTCTCTGTTTCGCTCTGCTTTCATGTCTGATCTTCCCGTTTATATTCGGAAGTGATTTTTCAAAGATCTTCTGCTCTACTATCGCCATAGCGCTGTTCGTATATTATGTTTTTGAAATACTCCAGCAAACCAAAAAGGACTCCCTTACAGGACTGCTCAACCGGCACGCCTACCACGCCGATATCCGCAAGAATCCCGAAGAGATCACAGCTCTTATATCTATAGATATGAACGGGCTGAAGGTCATAAACGATACGCAGGGTCACGCTGCCGGTGATGAAGCGCTTATAACGCTGGCGCTCTGCTTTCGCAGGGCTTTGAAAAGCAGGCAGTTCGGCTACAGGATAGGCGGAGACGAATTTGTTATCCTCTGCCGCAAAGTTCAGCAAGCCGAAATGACGGAACTGATCGAACGCATCGAAACCAATGTTGCCGAAACACAATACACCTGCTCTCTGGGGCACAGCTTCTCCGCAGACGGCAAAAAGCCGATAGAGGATATGCTCAAAGAGTCCGATATTATGATGTACGCTATGAAGGAACGCTTTTACAAAGAACACGGCCAGAAAGCTGTCAAGGCAAAGTGGGAAGAGAAACAGAAAGCCCACGAGTCAGATGTGTAAAAACGTATCACAGCAAATTACATACAGGAAGCAGCATACGGCGCTCTGCACAAAGCAGGGCGCTTTTTTTGTCGGAGCTTTACATCTGACCCTTCGGGCTTTTCCCGAAGCGTTTGACATAAGCCCTGTAAAAATTTGAATAATCACCGAAGCCGCATTCGTCAGCGGCTCTTTTGGCTGACATGCCGTTCTCTATCATGCTTTTTGCGGCGATCAGCCTTTTTGCGGTGATATAATCCCAGGGTGAGGTGCCCGTTGCATTCTTAAACACCCTGCCGAACTGCGAACGGCTCAGATAGAAATGCTCCGCAAGCCTGTCGGCATTCAGCTCCTCAAAAAGATGTTCATTTACATATCTCAGCATCTGAGCTTCAAAGCTGTTTTCATCCGGCACAGGCTGCCTTTCAGGATGCCGGCTCCCAAGTTCATCAAGTATCTGCATTACCCCGAGGGTCATTCTGACCCTTCTTGTGTAATCGTCGGTCTCATCGCTGCAAAGCTGCCTGAACACATTTTCAAAACCCCTTAGGTAAAAAGAATTGTTTTTGCCTAGCTCTCTGTCTGTATATACCGAGGTGAACCGGCGCTCCGGGTCGATGCTGTCCAGAGCGGATAAGGGGAAGTTCAGAGCATATCTCTCATATCTTTCCGGGCGCAGTATCCTGATACAGTGTGCCTCTCCTGCCCGCATTATAAGCGTGCTTCCCTTCTCCAAGGGATACACGGAGCCCTCCACAAGGTATTGCGCACAGCCAGAGATGAAATAGAATATCTCGCACCTGTCGTGAACATGGAAATCAAAGTTCTTCCCGTCCGGATGTTCGTCAACAGCATAACGGATATACATATCACCGACATTAAATTCTTTCAGTGTGTCCAAAGCCATCACTCCTTGAATCCAGTATAGCACACTATGAACAGATTTGCAATACTTTTGAACAAATAAGCAATTCCAATGTGATTATGTTTATGGTATTATCTAATCAGAATAAAACAAGGAGGTCAGCTGTATGAAATTCAGAATAGCAGCTTTCGCAGATGAAGCAGCATCAGATCTTAACGGACAGATAGCTTCGATGAAGAAAAACGGGATAAAGCTCCTTGAGATAAGGGGCGTTGACGGCGAGAACGTTGCCGATCTCTCAAAGCAGAAAGCCGGAGAGATCCGCAAAAGGCTGGATGATGAAGGGATCGGTGTCTGGTCGATCGGTTCACCCTTCGGGAAGATCGGCATCGGTGATGACTTTGCTTCCCACCTTGACAGCTTCAAACACACTCTTGAAACCGCTTACATCCTCGGATGCAGACATTTCAGACTGTTCAGCTTCTACGGAACGTCCGATACCGCGCCTGTGCTTGAAAGACTTGCAGATTTTATTGATGCGGCAAAAGGCAGCGGTATCATCCTGTGCCACGAAAACGAAAAAGGCATCTACGGAGATACAGCAGACAAATGTCTGGAGATACACAAGTCGCTGCCGCAGTTAAGGGCGATATTCGATCCTGCCAATTTCATTCAGTGCGGTCAGGAAACCAAAGCCGCCTGGGATATGCTTTCGCCTTATGTTGAGTATATGCATATCAAGGATGCTCTTGCAGACGGCTCTGTTGTGCCGGCAGGCAAGGGCGACGGCGAGCTTGGGTATCTGCTTGGAAGGTATAAGGGAGATGTGCTCACGGTGGAGCCTCATCTGTCCGTATTCAACGGGCTTGAAGAGCTTGAAGCCGGGCAGAGATCACAGATCGTGAAATATGCCTATCCCGATTCGCAGACAGCATTTTCCGCAGCAGTGGACGCACTAAAAGAATTGATCGGAGGATAAGAATATGGAACAGATAAGACTTGGAATAATCGGAATGGGAAATATGGGCAGCGGACATCTGAGAAGCATTCTCAACGGCGACAGCCCCAGGATCACAGTTACCGCCTTTGCGGACACCGACCCGGAAAAGCTCCTAAGAGCAAGCGAGCTCTGCCCTGCCGCTGCAGCCTTTGACAGCGCAGAAAAACTGCTTGACAGCAGGCTTATAGATGCTGCGCTTATCGCAGTTGTGCATTACGATCACCCGAGGCTTGCGATCGAATGCTTCAGCCGGGGGATACACGTAATGACAGAAAAGCCTGCCGGAGTATTTACAAGGCAGGTGCGTGAGATGAACGAAGCCGCAAAGGCTTCAAATGTTAAATTCGGGATAATGCTCAATCAGCGCACAAACCCCATATATGCCAGAGCAAGAGAGATAGTCCGCAGCGGACAGCTGGGAGAGCTGAAAAGGCTTGTCTGGGTAGTTACCAACTGGTACCGCACTCAGGCCTACTATGACTCGGGCAGCTGGCGTGCCACCTGGAACGGCGAAGGCGGCGGCGTCCTGCTCAATCAGGCTCCGCACAATCTCGATCTCTGGCAGTGGATATTCGGTATGCCCCGAAGGATAAGAGCTTTCTGCACAGTCGGGAAATATCATAAGATCGGTGTGGAGGACGATGTTACCATTTACGGAGAATATGAAAACGGTGCAACAGCCGTGTTTATATCCACCACAGGAGAAGCCCCCGGTTCAAACCGGCTTGAAATATCGGGGACCAAGGGCAAGCTCGTCCTTGAAGACGGCAAGCTGAAATGGTGGAGACTGAAAGAGGATGAACGTGTTACCTGCTTCAACTGCAAGGACGGCTTTGTATGGCCCGAAAGTGATTATGAAGAGTTCTCCGCAGAGGAGCCCGACGGGCATCCGCTGATACTCAACAACTTTGCAGATGCCATACTTGACGGAGCAGAGCTTATTGCTCCGGGAGAGGAGGGGTTGAATTCCCTCTCGATCTCCAATGCTGCCTATATTTCCTCCTGGACAGACAACTGGGCAGAGATACCGGTTAACGAGGATGTGTTTGAAAAGCACCTTGCAGAGCTTTGCAGCAGCGAAAAAGCCGTAAAGAAAAGAGTTCAGATAAGTGAAACCGCCGAAAAGCTCAGTGAAAGGTGGAGAGTTCGCTGGTGAACACTGCATTTCTGCTGATGCTGGGCGTTACCGCCTGCTACACAGTCAGCTCACTTAGCGATAAATACGCAGCTTCAAAGGCAAAGTTTTCGCCAAATGAGTTCACCTTTCTGATGTGCAGTTCAATGTCCGTATTCCTGCTGTTTTCCCTGCCCTTTCAGGAGATCAGCTTCGACTTTTCGTTCTATGCTTTCCTCGGCGTGATGCTTACTGCGTTCTGCAAACTGTTCGAGTTTAAAATGTGTTCGGCAGTGCTTAGGGAAATGTCCGCCTTTGAACTGAAAGCCTGGCTGGGTATAACGCTGTTCGTATCCTATTTCACCGACATTCTTTTCGGGGAGCAGATAAGGGTGCTGAAACTTCTCTGTCTTGTCTTTACAGCTGCCGGACTTGTTATGATAGTTCACTCGGACAAAAAGGAAAAGGTGAACTACAAAAGGATAATAATACCTCTCCAGCTCTATATGGCAGCGAAATACGGCTACGGACTCATCATCAGGAGCTTTTCCTCTCACGCCTCCTCTATGATGCTGCTTCTGCCCTCGCTTGTCATCGTCAGCCTTATTACCCTTCCGCTGGTGGATCTGAAAGTATATAATGAAAGATCAAAGGGCACTGCCAACGTCGTTGCTGCAAGAATACCGAATGCTGTGGGAATGGTAATGGAAACCGCTGTTATCTGCATAAGCCTTGCAAGCTACTCGCTGATACAGCCGCTTATTCTGGTAAGCCTGTTCTTCATCGGGCTTGCAAGGAGCGACTACGCTTCAAAAATGAACATCATCGGCAGCGTGATCTGTATGCTCGGGGCGATAGGATTTCAGCTTTCAGGACTTATCTGAGCTCATTAAGACCGGCAGCTCCGGAGTACTAAGGCAACACCGTAACTTACTGCGGTATTGCCTTTGTTGCTCATACACACTCTGCAAAAACATCAAACCTGCCTGCTCACTACCCCCTCTTCTTCCTGATAAGCACCACACCTACAACTGCTACAACAGCTGCGGCGGCTATGCCTGCGATAACGGGAATGAGAATTTTTCTTTGACTGCTCTCGGTGCTTTGTACC
>JAFYET010000011.1 GCA_017544125.1 Ruminococcus sp.
AATGGGTGTCGAAGCTAAAGGGCATATTTGAAAAGCCCCGTGGGCTTATAGTTAACGACGGCAAGCTGGCTGCGGGCAACTTCCCGCTGGCGCTTTCCGATAACGGCACTGCTAAGCTGTATACCTGTGATGACTGCTTTGTAAGCGTTGACGAGTCGGCTGTCAAGTTTTACGATATACAGGGCAACCTTATAAATACCGTGCAGCATACACTTGCACACCCCTCTGCCTGCGTTTCGGGCAAGAAGATGCTCGTGTTTGAAAACGGCGGCAACAGCTTTGAGCTTATAAGCGAAAAGGGCGAGCTGTTCAAGAAAAAGCTCGACGATACGCTGCTGCTTGCGGCGTTTGAAGATGACCTGATAGCTGTTGTAACATCTACCGTCAAGTACGATTCCTGCCTGACGGTCTATGACGATGAGGGCAATGAGGTATACAGGTGGGCTTCAAATAAGCGTATAATGAGCCTTGACCTGAATGACGACGGCTCGGGCTGCTTTATATCCACCTTCACCTCAAAGGACGGGCAGACAAAGAGTACGGTCACAGAGCTTGACTTCTCAAAAGAGGGCGAGGCTATGGTGTCAGATGAGCTTGATACGCTGGTGCTCAGCGTGCAGAAAAACGCATCATCTGATATCTGGGCGATAGGCGATTCGGCACTTTATAAGCTCGATAAGACAGGCGATGTAACAGGCAGGTTCGACTATAAGGGCGAGCTTTACGCATATACATCTAATGAGCGAGTTTGCAGCGTGGCTGTAAGCACGGTAAAGCGTGGCGTTTCCCGCCTTATGGTGTGGGACAGCGATGATGCAGATGTTACCGGCGATGTTGTGATAGACACGGGCAGGGTAAAGTCACTTGAATGTAATGATGAGAGCGTGTTCATGCTCAGTGAGCACAGCGCCGAGTGCTATGACTTTGATGCACAGCTGACGGCAACGGCGGCGGTATCAAATGACTATATCGACTTTGTGTATCTTGAAGATTCGCTGATATTCATAGGCTACAGAGATATAAACAAGATAGAATTCAAAAACTGATATTAAGGCGGTGAGCGTATGAGCATATTTGACATTGTAATAATACTGATAATACTTATATCGACACTTGCTTGTGCGCTTAAGGGCTTTGTCAGGACGATCTTCGGCGTTGTAGGTACGATAGTTGCCTTTGTGATAGCAGTTGTCGTGGGCATTGCAGCTCACGGGGCTGTGTATGAGGCGTATTTTCAGGAGGGCACAGCCGAGTTTTCAAAGAGCTTTGTCGAGCAGATCGACACAGGCGCTATGGTCGAGGAGATGCTCAAAGAAAACGGCGTTGAGGGCGACCTTGACTCCGAGGAGCTAAACGAAGCTATCGCCAGGGACGGCGATATGGGTGAGAACGTCGAAAAATACGTCAAGAAAAAGGGCGTTGATACCGATAAGGATATAAATAAGCTGGTGGATGACTTTGTCAAGAGCCCGAATGTCTCTGACGAAACGCTTGATAAGTTCCATATAGACAGGGCGCAGTTCAACGAGATAATGAAAGAGAGCGGCGAGCACCTTAAAGAAGCCCTCAAAGCCGCAGCCGATAAGGATAAGAACAAGGCAGCTAACTATATCGAAAAGCATATCTTAGCACCTATTGTCAAGCGACTGGTGCGTGACGGGCTGATAATCGTAGTGTTCGTGGTGCTAAAAATAATCATAAGCATAGTCGTAATGGCAACGGGCGTTATGAAGCGCTTTGAGCTTGTGAAAAAGACAGACACGCTGCTGGGCGCAGCACTGGGCTTTTTCAGCGGTGTTGTGACGGTGGTCTTGTATGTTTACGTGCTGTCACTCGTTGTGAAGTTCACAGGCGGCGGCTTCCCGCCATTTGATATGGATACTGTCAACGATACTGTGATACTGAAATTCTTCTACGGTTTTTTCAAATAAATAAGGCAGGGTATATATAAAACATTCCTGCACTTTTGACCCACTTACAGTTATAAACGGAAAGGAAAGATGACATATGATGATGTGCTCACGCTGTAAAAAGCGTCCTGCGGTTGTGTTTATATCGCAGATGAATATGAAGGACCCCTCAGCCAAGAAAAACGAGGGGCTGTGCTTAGTCTGCGCAAGAGAACTCGGCATCTCGCAGGTCGAGGATTATATGAAGCAGATGGGCA
>JAFYET010000062.1 GCA_017544125.1 Ruminococcus sp.
ATCAGGGGCGGGAATGTTTATTTTGAATGGAAATTTATACACATTACATCAAGAGGCATTTTTACGGCGGTGTTTATGGCTGTGAGGATAATATGCCTGATAATAGGCTCATCACTGCTTACCTACACCACATCGCCCATAGACCTGACAGATGCCATAGAGCGGCTGCTGTCGCCCTTAAAGAAGATAAAGGTGCCTGTTCACGAGCTGGCTATGATGATGACGATAGCGCTTCGCTTTATACCCACGCTTATTGAAGAGACTGACAAGATAATGTCAGCCCAGAAGGCAAGGGGCGCTGATATGGAAACAGGCTCGCTTATGAAGCGTGCAAAGGCGCTGATACCTATCCTTGTGCCGCTGTTTGTATCGTCATTCAGGCGTGCCGAGGAGCTTGCACTTGCTATGGAGTGCCGCTGCTACCACGGCGGCGAGGGCAGAACGAGAATGAAGCAGCTGCATATGAGCGCTGTTGACGGTATGGCTTTTGTGTTCACAGCGGTGTTTTTTGCAGGCGTTATTGCGCTCAATATCATTTTATGATATAACATACAGTTTACACAAAGAGGTGTTATAATGCTTGAAGCATTAACAACTGCCGCACTTGCAGCGGCGCTTTCAGAAGAAGAAACAGATAAGAGGAGAAGAAAAATGAACGAAACAAATGAGATGTATGTATCCCCCATACTAAAGAGCCTGATAGGTAAGGAGTGTATGATATCCCACGACCAGCTCGATGATGAGCGCTGCACCATAAAGGACGTTGACGCTGACTTTATCGTGCTTACAGTACACGGCAAGAAGGGCGATACTACGCTTATCGAGCGCATTGACGGAATAGAAGAGATACAGCTGCTATGATGCGCAACTTCAAGGTGAAGATGAGCTACCTCGGCTCGGCATACCACGGCTTTCAGATACAGGATAATGCTGTGACCGTGCAGGAGACGGTGGAGAAGGCTCTTTCCTCGCTGCTTGGTGAGGATATAAAGATATTCGGCTGCTCACGCACCGATACGGGCGTTCATGCGAGGGAGTTTTACTTTAACTTCTATACTAATAATACCATAAACGAGCGTGGCATAATCTTTGGCGGCAACGCACGCCTGCCCGATGATATAGCTCTGCATACCTGCGAGCAGGTCGATAACAGCTTTCACGCAAGGTATGACTGTAAGGGTAAGGAATATGAATATATTATCCACAACAGCGAGATAAAAAGCCCCTTTATGAGTGACCGTGCATATAAAAGCTGGTTCCCCATAGACGAAAAGCGCCTTGACAGGGCAGCAAAGCTGTTTGTGGGCGAGCATGACTTCAAGGCTTTCTGCTCGACCGATTGCGATAAGGAAAACACCGTTAGGGAGATATACTCCTTTGATGTTAAGCGTGAGGGCGAGCTTGTAAAGTTCATCATCTCGGGCAGCGGCTTTTTATATAATATGGTGAGGATACTCGTAGGAACGCTGCTTTTTATAAATGACGGCAAGCTAAAAGAAGAGGATATAGAGAGGATATTCCTGACAAAGGACAGAACAAAGGCGGGCAAGACAGTGCCGCCACAGGGGCTGTACTTGAACAGGGTGTTCTATTAAGATAAATACTGGAGGAATAATAAATGGCAAAGGTCTCAGCCGAGGCGACGGATCTGCGCACTGCCAGAAAAGAGCATAAGCGTAAAAAGCTGTTAAAGCGGCTTGTCATAGTGCTTGTGATCTTGGGGCTTGCGGCAGTGGTGTTTGCTCTGAGAGATAAATGGGTGCCGAAGCTAAAGGGCATATTTGAAAAGCCCCGTGGGCTGATAGTTAACGACGGCAAGCTGGCTGCGGGCAACTTCCCGCTGGCGCTTTCCGATAACGGAACGGCTAAGCTGTATACCTGTGATGACTGCTTTGTAAGCGTTGACGAGTCGGCAGTGAAGTTTTACGATATACAGGGCAACCTTATAAATACCGTGCAGCATACACTTGCTCACCCCTCAGCCTGCGTTTCGGGCAAGAAGATGCTCGTGTTTGAAAACGGCGGCAACAGCTTTGAGCTTATAAGCGAAAAGGGCGAGC
>JAFYET010000063.1 GCA_017544125.1 Ruminococcus sp.
CTTTGCCTGCTCCTCACGGGGCTTGGCGGGCTGCTGACGAGGCTTATCACCATTCCTGCGGGGTGCATTATTCACACGTCCGTCTGCTGCTGCCCTTGCTACGGGTATAGTCTGGGTCTGACCCTTTCTATGCTCGACATACTCAGGCTGCTCAAAGAGCGCAGTTACCAGCTCGGTGATAGTCTGTATCCTCTCCTCGCCTCTTACGGCAAGGCCTTTCATCAGCACCTTTGAAACTCTCGGCGGCACCTGCGGGTTGACCCTTGCGGGCTCGGGCATGGTGTCATTATTTATACGTGTAAGTGCATCAAGCGGAACAGTTCCCGTAAGTATCCTGTAAAGCACAGCTGAGATAGCATAAACATCCGTCCAGGTACCCTGCCAGTCAAGTGATGAATACTGCTCGGGCGCTGCATACCCCGAATAGAACTCGGGCGAAAGCGCCGTATTCGATGTTCTTATAGAGCTAATACTAAAGCCCGTGAGCTTTAGCTCACTGTTTATAGTTACAATTATATTTTCGGGAGAGAGCCCCCTATGTATTATACCTGCGTTATGGATAATAGAAAGCGTTGTAAACACGGGCACGAAGAGCTTTCTTACCTGCTCCCACGAAAGGAAGCCCGTATTTGACTGAAGGAACTTCTTAAGCGAAACGCCCTCTATATACTCAAGGATAACATATGCTGTATTGTTTTCATAGAGCATATCCTTAGCCGTGACCATATGGTTTAGGTTCCTCATACGGGAAAGTGCCTTATTGGTCTCGACAAACTCCTGCATAAAGGTCTTATACTTAGCAAGGCAGTCGGAATTGACTATGATATTATTGCTGCCCCTGTCTCTTTCGCAGAGGGTATCGGGCATATACTCACGGCAGACGACCTTTTCCTTTGCCACCGAGTCATAGCATATATACGAAGCTCCCTCGCCGTTATATGAGAGCATCTTGCCTATGATATATCTGTTATCAAGCACAGTACGGGGTGCAAGATAGGAACGCAGGTAGGCGGCATCATCGGTATATTTACAGTAATGGCAAACGCCGTTTTCATCGAGCTCATTCATACAGCCCATACACAGCCTTATAGCCTTTTCCATTAACGCCCACCCCTTTCTTTCAAATTTTCGCACAATAATATAATACCAATTATCGCACTCAAAGTCAAGGAAAAAGCCTCATTTGTGAGATATTCGCAATAATTTGTAGCATTTTTGTAATAAAGAAGCAAGAGGCAGAAGTTTACAGCTCCTGCCTCTTATATCTTACATATTACATCTTTCAGCTAAAGCTCATATCTGTCGGGAAAACATCGGCAGATGTGATATATTCGAGCTTATCATCGGGGTCAAAGACCGCCGTTACGATAACGCTCCAGCTATCGCCGTTATCGGCGTGGTAGTAATACTTGAAAACATAGGTCTTGCCGAGTATGCGGTAGGTTATGCTGTACGGGTCGATACCCATGCCGTCAAGCACCTTTGAGAGCTTATCGCCCTCATCGAACTTGTCTATAGCTATCTTACTGTCTACCTTTACGCCCTTATGGTTCTTTTCAAGCAGCTTGATATTGGAGTAGGTGACGCTGGTTATCTCGTTATCATCATCTACGCCGATGGTTATAGCCCACTCGGGGTACTTTATCTCATCTACCTTGACATCGTCCTCAGATTCGATGATATAGTCAAAGCCGAAGGCGTAATTGACCCCGTCAAAGTCAGACTCTTCCTTGAAGTGCATTTTCAGCTTATCCTCAGCAGTAGTGACGGGCTTATTGATATACTCAGCTATCTTCTCGGCAGTTTTCTCACCGCCGCCGCCCATTATCTTGACGATTATCACTATGATAATGACGATAAGCGCAAGCGCACCCAGGGCTATACCGAATATCTTCAGCTTTTTGAGCAGCTGCCCCTTATCGGCTGCGACCTCACCGCCGCTTTTCTGCTTAGAGAAAAAGCCAAGCTCTGTACGCTCCTTTTTACGCTCACTGCTCTTTTTAGGCGAGAAGAGCGCCACCTTTGCTTTTCCGTCATCATCTTTGAGCACAAGACCGCAGTTTTTACAAACTGCGTCGTTTGCGCCTATACTCTTATGGCACTTAGGACATTCCATATTAACCTATCCCCCATTCCCTGCCGCATATTGCGGTATTTTTTCTGTTATTCCTATAATAGCATAAAATGGGGGGAATGTCAAATAAAAGTTTTCTCATCAAAAATACCATCTACCCTGACAAGGCTTTTGCCGTTAGGCAGCGGATAGACTTTATTCTTGACACATCTGTATCCGAGAGATGAAAGCAGTTTTTCAAGCTTTGCGCTGTCGATACTGCAATGTATGCTTTCAAGCCCGTCAAAGTGATGCAAATAAGGCGACTCGGAAACAAAACCCTCACCTGTATCTGCCTGCACAGCACAAGAAACATATTCAGGGTGCACAGCTTTCACAACGCTTTCAAAGCAGTCATACCCGATATACTCTATAATAAGATCGGCTATGAGCAGACCTGCGCCCAGCAGAGTATCAGCTGATATTCTCAGGTCGGTACATATAAGTTCCGTCACATCCTCAAGCTGCGGATAACGCTCAGGTATCCTGTCAAGATAGCTTTGGTTTATATCAACACAATACACCTTTTCAAACCTTTCAGGCGGAATATTCTCAAGTCCGTTGCCGCCCGCTGCACCAAGTATCATAACAGTATCTGCACAGGTCACTTCAAACTGTTCTTTCATAATCCCGCAAAGCGCCTGAAGCTGCCCTACTTTTTCAAGCGACATATGGCTCTCATATATTTCAAGCGGTATATCATTCCAGGGGTCAATCATAGCAAGCTACTACCTTTTGGGATATTTTTTGTACAACTTAGTTTCAGAAATGCATCTGATCCGGGTCCTCAACGTCCTTAGCGAAGCTGCCTGCCACGGGGATATTCTTGACGATATACTTTGAAAGCTCCTGCGCCTTCTGCTCGTCTATCATAAACGCCTTGTCAAGTATGCTCTTAGCCTTTAGGGTCATGCAGGAAACGCCCTGCGTGTCACGGGTAGACTTGGGGTTTATAAGTGCGGTATCAAAGATTATCATTCTGCCGTTTGATGAGCGCAGCATCAGCCTGCCGTTCTCCTGGACAAAAAATATATCAACGAGCTTTGCCTTTGAACCGTAGGCGTTGGCGAGCTTTTTGCGGTTGGTCTTTGTGGCGTAGGCAGAAAGCGGCACCTTGGCGCACTTGCCGTTTTCAAACACGAAAATGAGGTAGCCCGAATAATCGGTCGTGGTTATCATCTTGACAACATTGCTGCCCTCATCAAAGCCGAGCTTTGCAGGAATAAAGTCGCCGAGAGTGCTTGCCTTTGTATCGGCAAAATCAGAGCCACGGGATTTATAAACGGTGGCGTTATCAGCAAAGAAGAGTATCTCGGTCTTGTTGGTGGCTTCAACAGTCTGGCTGATATAATCACCCTCCTTACACTTCTGTTCAGATGACATTCGCAGCGACTGGGGGGTTATCTTCTTGAAATAACCGCTTTGCGACATAAAGAAGGTACACTGATAGTCGGGGGTATCGTCCTCCTCCTCGACCTCTTCAACATCGGAGGAGTAGTAGAACTGCGTCTTCCTATCCTGCCCGTATTTCTTTATTACCTCTTCAAGCTCTGATTTTATGAGTTTCTTTATCTTTCTGTCGCTGCCTAAGATATCTTCAAGCTCAGCAATGTCACGCTCGAGCTCATCTGTCTCGGCAGTCTTTTTGAGTATGTACTCACGGTTTAAGTGGCGCAGCTTTATCTCAGCCACATACTCAGCCTGCACCTCGTCGATAGAGAAACCTATCATGAGGTTTCCGATGACCTCCGATTCCTCCTCGGTCTCACGGATTATTTTTATCGCCTTATCTATATCAAGCAGTATCTTGCCAAGACCTTTGAGCAGGTGCAGCCTTTCCTTCTTGCGCTCGATGTCGAAGGCTGTGCGCCGCTTTACGCAATCGGTGCGGAAGGCTATCCACTCGTCCAAAATTTCGTACACACCCATTACCTTCGGGTAGCCGTGAACGAGCACGTTAAAGTTGCAGGGGTATGCGTCCTGCAAGGGGGTCAGGCGGTAGAGCTTCTGCATCAGCTTGTCGGGGTCTGTGCCTCTTTTCAGGTCAATGGCTATTTTAAGACCTGTGATATCCGTCTCATCACGGACGTACTGTATCTCCCTTATCTTGCCTGCCTTGACAAGAGCCACTATCTTCTCGATAATAGCTTCGATGGTCGTAGTGGCGGGTATCTCGGTTATCTCGATAAGGTTGCCGTCTTTGATATACTCATACTTTGCACGCAGCTTTATTGAGCCACGGCCTGTGCGGTAGACCTTATCAAGCTCTGCCTCATCATAGAGCATGAAAGCGCCGCCCGGGAAATCGGGGCCCTTGACTATTTCAAGCAGATCAGTATCCTTATCCCTCATAAGGGCAATGGCTGCCTCGCATATCTCCTTTAAGTTAAAGGGGCAGATAGCCGATGCCATAGAAACGCCTATACCCACATTGGCATTGACGAGTATCGAGGGGAACGAAGCAGGCAGCAGCAGCGGCTCCTGCATAGTGTTATCGTAGTTAGGCACGAAATCGACGGTGTTCTTGTCGATATCTTTAAACAGCTCGTTGCATATAGGCTCAAGCTTTGCCTCGGTATAACGGGGGGCAGCGCACGCCATATTGGCAGAATACGCCTTACCGAAGTTGCCCTTGCTCATTATATACGGGTGAAGCAGCGCTTCGTTGCCTCTTGCAAGACGCACCATAGTATCATATATAGCCTGGTCGCCGTGGGGGTTAAGGCGCATAGTCTGACCGACTATGTTGGCGCTCTTTGTAAGCCCGCCTGTGATAAGCCCCATTTTATACATAGTGTAGAGGAGCTTTCTATGCGAGGGCTTGAAGCCGTCAATCTCGGGGAAAGCTCGTGAAACTATAACGCTCATAGCGTAGGGCATATAGTTCTTTTCAAGGGTCTGGGTGATAGGCTCGTAAGCCACCTGCCCTGCACCTGCAATATATGCGTCCATAGCGTTAACTGGGCGCTTGGGTTCTTCTGTCTTCTTTTTTCTTGGCATAGTCCTTATTCCTTTATATTATTATCCTAAGTATTTGTATCAGCTGATATCAGCCATATCAAGGTAATCGGCACCGTTGTTGGTGATGAATTCCTTTCTGCCTGCAAGGTCATCGCCCAGCAGGATATTAAACATCCACTCGGTCATCTCTGCATCGGTAGGCTCAACCTTTATTAGCCTGCGGGTGTCGGGGTGCATGGTGGTGAGAGCCATCATCTCGGGCTCATTCTCACCAAGACCCTTTGAGCGCTGTATGGTATACTTGGCATCGCCTATCTTTTTGAGTATCTCGTTTCTCTCGGGCTCGTCATAGGCGAAGTATTTCTTTTCCTTCTTGCCCTCTTTTGCGGTTATCTCAAAGAGGGGCGTTTCTGCGATATACACATAGCCCTCGTCAATAAGCCTGGGTGTCAGGCGGTAGAGCATCGCAAGAATGAGCGTTCTTATCTGGAAGCCGTCATAATCGGCATCGGTACAGATTATTATTTTATTCCAGCGCAGGTTATCTATATTAAAGTATGAAAGGTCTTTATTCTTTGAGGTCTTTACATCAACACCGCAGCCGAGAACACGTATAAGGTCTGTAATTATCTCGGATTTGAATATACGGTCATAGTCAGCTTTAAGGCAGTTGAGTATCTTACCTCTTACTGGCATTACAGCCTGGAACTCTGCATCTCTTGCCATTTTTACAGAACCGAGAGCCGAGTCACCCTCAACTATATAAAGCTCACGCTTTTCCAGATCCTTAGAACGGCAGTCAACGAACTTAGCCACCTGGTTTGCAAGGTCAATCTTGCCCTGCAGGTTCTTCTTTATGTCTATCCTCGACTTCTCTGCCTTTTCACGGCTGCGCTTGTTGATAAGCGCCTGCTCGGCTATACGGTTAGCCTCGTCGGGGTTCTCGATGAAATATACTTCAAGGTTGTGCTTTAAGAATTCTGTCATACACTCCTTGATGAACTTATTGGTGATAGCCTTTTTAGTCTGGTTAGCGTAGCTCGTCACTGTCGAGAAAGAGCTTGACACAAGCACAAGGCTGTCAGACACGTCCTCGAATTTGATAGCCTTTTCGTTTTTCAGATACTTGCCCGCATCCTTGATATAGGTGCTTATCTGATTTGTGAAAGCCAGCTTTACCGCATCTTCCGGCGAGCCGCCGTGCTCGAGGAAGCTGGAGTTATGGAAATACTCGGTGATATTTACCTTATTCGAGAAAGTGAAAGCCACATTGAGCCTTACCTTGTATTCGTCCTTATCCTCACGGTCACGACCCTTGCGGTCGCCTGTGAACAGCTGCACCGAGGAGAGTGTCTGCTCCCCTGCAAGCTCCTTGACATAATCGACGATGCCATTCTCGTAGAGATACTTTTCTTCCTCAAAGGAATTATTCTCACGCTGTATTCTAAGCACAAACTCGACATTGGGGTTTACCACCGCCTGCTTTTTGAGCACATCTTCAAAATACTCACGCTCGATATTGGTATCGGTGAACACTTCAAGGTCGGGCAGCCAGCGTGTGACAGTACCTGTACGCTTGCCCTTGAACTCTTCCTTGGTAAGCCCGCCGACGTTCTCACCCTTTTCAAAGTGGAGGGAATACTTGAACCCGTCACGGTAAACGGTAACGTCCATAAATTTGGACGCATACTGCGTAGCGCAGGCACCCAGACCGTTAAGACCAAGCGAATACTCATAATTATCGCCCGAGTTATTATCAAACTTACCGCCTGCGTAAAGCTCGCAGTAAACAAGCTCCCAGTTATAGCGCTTCTCGACGGTATTATAGTCAACAGGGCAGCCACGCCCGAAATCCTCGACCTCCATAGAGCCGTCGTTGAAAACGGTGAGGATTATCTTATTGCCGTGCCCGTCTCTTGCCTCGTCGATAGAGTTTGAGAGAATCTCAAAGACCGAGTGCTTACAGCCCTCGATACCGTCCGAGCCGAAAATTACCGCCGGGCGCTTTCTTACTCTGTCAGCACCTTTGAGCAGCTGAATATCCGCATCTGTATATTTTTTCTTAGCCATATTATCGTTCCTTTACTACATATATGTATAATTTTCCATAATCGTTATATATTATACCATATGTCGGGGGTGTTTGTAAAGGGGGTGTTACAAATTGTAATAAAGGTTACAATTTGAAAATCTTTCAAAAAGCACTTGTCACAGACTGTCGGTTTGGTGTATAAGTATATACAGAAAGCAAAAACAATGCATTGAACGCTTTCCCATGATCGGAGGTGAGTTATGCTATGACCGACAGCGAGCTGTTAGCACTTATGGACACAGAGCCTGCAAGAGCTATGCAGGCAATTTCTGAAAAATACAGCGGCTACATATATGCTATAGTACGTGACAAGCTAAGGGCTTTTCAGGGCGAGGACATTGACGAAACGGTGCAGGATATCTTTGTCAAGCTCTGGCAGAGCAGGCGCAAGATAGACCTGACACGTGGCAGCCTGAAAGCCTACATATGCGTGCTTGCAAAAAGCGTTTCGCTAAGAAAGCGAGAGCAGCTTGCAAAGGCACAGAAGGTGATACCGCTCGAGCTGATAAGCGACTATAAAGCAGATGACAAAACAGTGGAGAGCGAGCTTGCTAAGATTGAACTCATAAGTATTATAAAGGCTCTGCCGGACGATGACAGGCAGCTTATCATGCGGCGGTTCTACTTCGGGCAGGCATACAAGGACATAGCAGACTTACTCGGCATAAACGAGGCGGCTGCAAGAAAACGCTGTGAGCGATTACTCAAAAAGCTCGCAGCACAGATCGAGGAGGTGTCATAAATGGCAGATATGGAAAAAGAGCTTGAAAGGCTGTTTGATACGCTTAACGAGAGCGAGCTTGATGAGCTTATAGGTGACATCACCGTTGAGCCTGACAGACAGCCCGACCTTGACGGTCTATTTGACGGAAAGGGGCACAGAAAAATGAAAAAGAACATTTCAAGAAAGAGCATAGCACTCATAGCTGCGGCAGTCGCAGCTATCGGGATAACAGCCACAGCGGGTGCTGTCGCAATAAGCAGCTACAGCAGCGCCGACCATGACAAGGCAATACAAAACGCTGTCGGTGAGGACATCGAGAGCAAGGATTATTACATCGGTGATGAGAAGCCTGCTGACAACGGGCATCTTAAACTGACAAACGAAACGGTACTGTTTGACGGCGAATACGGTGTGCTTGTACTTACTATCGAGCCAACGGACGAGATAGGTGAAGGCATAGTAAACTCATCAAAATACATTGATATGCCGATACAGATATGTGACAAGGACGGAATGTTCAAAGGCTGCGCCGACGGCACAGGCGGCAGCAAGCTCACAAACGGCTGTCTTGTGGAATACTACGCATTCAACACATATGAGCTGACCGATGAAAAGCTTACAGCAAAGGGAACGATAAATGCCGTTGTGAGTGCAGAAGATGAAATGAAAGGTATGGGGCAGGACATATCGGAGTTCAGCTTTGAATTTGAAAAGAACACCGAGCCTGTAACGCTGAAAAGCGACAAGGGCATGACCGCACATCTGAGCGATTTTATGATATACATAGAAAACGAATGCGCCACAAACGATATCACAGAGCCTTATACCATACACTCGGATATGACCGTAAGCTACAAGGACGGCACGAGCGAAACGCTGAAAAACATGGAATATGTAAACGGCACACTTGTGACAAATGATTTTACAAGCGATGCAGGTTACTGCAAGACACAAAAATACGGAAACGCCACAACTAAGTATTTCCTAAGACTTATCGATTCAATGAATGTAGAATCAATATCCTTCAACGGTGAGACATTCACAGCAGAACAAAAGTAAATATACACACAAAAAAGAGGCTGCGCAAGCAGTCTCTTTTTTGTTACTACAATATCAAACAGATCAACCCCGAGCACCCCTCGTTTATCATACGCTCGACCGTCTCACGCAGCTTTTTGCGTGCATCGTCGGGCAGGGTGTTCATTTTGGTAACAAGACCCTCGTTCACAAGGTCGCTGAAGCTCTTGCCGAAGATGTTTGAGCGCCACAGCTTGTCGGGCTCGCTCTCGTAATCGCTCATCATTGACATAACCAGCTCCTGCGACTGCTTTTGTGAGCCGACTATCGGGGCGACCTCGGCGTTGACCCGGGTCTTCATTATATGTATAGTAGGGGCAGATGCCCGCAGA
>JAFYET010000064.1 GCA_017544125.1 Ruminococcus sp.
GAGAGCCTATGGTGCAGGTTCACAAAGAGTATCTGATCATCTTTTAAGTTCGCATCAAGGTAATCGAGCAGCTCTGCTGTTTCCTGCACGAGCACTTCGTTATCGACATAATCCTTGAAGGTGGGCATATAGACAAATATCTTCTCGCCGTTCGGTGCAAGCTCTTTTATAAGGGCGGAGTTATCCTGAGCAGCCGTCTGCAAAAGCCCGCCGCAGCGTGGGTAGCCCAGCATAAGCGCCTTGCCCGTGAGCAGCTCTCTCACCTTATGGCTCTCGGTCATATTCTTGAAGGTATACTCATTGGGGTAGAGCAGGTAGTCGGCGTTTACGAAGTTCTTCTGCGTTTTGCCGTTGCCGGGAATATTGCGGGTGTTCTTTGCAAGCCCCAGCTTTTTAAGGGGCGTGCCGTGCCATATGTTTATATAAACCTGACCCGGGCGCTTTATCCAGCTCTCGGGGAAATAGGTCTCTGTTATGAGATACTTGCAGCTCTCCATATAGGTAGCATAGCGCTTATCCGAGCGGAATATCTTTGTGCGCTTCCAGCCGTTTTTCTTTTTATAGCCCGATATTATCTTATCGGTAGTTTCATCGGCACGAACATAGCAGGTATAGCCCTCAAAATCGGGGCTTTTATTGAGCACATCGAGGATATACTGCATATTGCCCCTGACATTCTTGCCAAGACCTAAGATAAGTATGCTCTTTTCATCTATCGGCAGGTCATAGCAGTGAGAGACGATATTTTTCTTTTCCTCATCAAGCTCAAGCCCTGTTTTCTGCACGAGCGCTTCAAGGGCAGCCTGTCTTTTCTCGACGGAAAACTCAGGCTCTTTTTTTGCCGCAGCTATACATGAACGGGGGATAAGTGTTTTCATACAGATATTGCCCTTTCTTTTGTTCTTTGGTCATTATTTGCCCAGATCGTTCTTTATCTGCGTAGTGGAGATATCGGGGGTGCGTGGGAGGTAGACGACCTCGCAGAGGTCTTTGAGGAAATCAAATTTCCCCTCCCAGTCATCGCCCATAACGAAGGTATCGACTCTGAATTCCTTGACATCAGAGCGCTTCTGCTCCCACCCCTCCTCGGGGATAACAAGATCGACATAGCGTATCGCTTCAAGCAGCTTTTTGCGCTCTTCATAGGTGAAGTAGCATTTTTTCTGCTTCTCGTTCCAGTTGAATTCATCTGTCGAGAGGGCAACTATAAGGTAATCACCCAGCTCCTTTGCACGCCTAAGCAGATTTATATGCCCGTAGTGGAGCAGGTCGAATGTGCCGTAGGTTATGACTTTTTTCATATCTTCATTCTCCTTTACAGGGGTGTCATTTCTTATTTGCATCTATCACATTTGACTGATACTTTATCATCTCGGTGTAGATCCTCTTGCAGTTGTTATGGTCATCAAATGCGTAGAACTCATCGGCACGCCTGCGGTATTCATCCTTCATCACGCAGCCTGTGCTCATATACTCGGTGAGCTTATCTATCAGCTCATCGTTTGTATGAACTATCTCGCCGAATGCCATAGTGTCATAGTGGTATGCGCCCTCTTCATAGTGCTGGGGTATATCGTTATGGTGCAGGTAAACGAGCGGCTTGCGCATATAGGCAAAGTCAAACTGAATGCCCGAGAAATCCGTCACCATAAGCGAGCTTTCGCAGAACATCTTCTCATAGCTCATATCGCCGATAGCGGGTATGATGTCAACTCTGTCATTCTTGTCAAAGTCATCGACCTGAGGCGAAACTATGGGGTGCAGCACGAACTTGATGTGGTAGCCGTACTTATCAGCCGCATCGAGCAGGCGTTTGTCGTTTATCAGGGCATTGAACACCTTGAAATACGATGTGTCTTTAAAATGCTCATTATAGTCTCTTGCAACGCCCTCGTTTTTGGAAACGAGCATTGCCGACTGCATACGCCATGTGGGGGATATCATTATCTGCTTCTTATCATCGTTTTTCAGCCCGTCATATCTGGGCACGCCTGTGAGTTTGAGCGCATCATAGCCCACATAGTCATACACCGGGCGGGAGAGGTTCTCTATCTCGACGGGGGAAGCGCAGAAGTAAAGGCGGGTGTTATCCCTGAGTCTATTCTGTGCTATGGCTATCTTCTGGACAGACAGCCCGTGCTGAACGCAGACAACGTGGAAGTCGCATATATCCCTGAAATAGGACGAGCCCTGCATCGTCAGGTCATTGAACGCAAAGACGGTGGAGTTTGAAACTATCATCATCTGTGCGTTGAAGAACACCAGCCTGTGCTTTAAGCTGCCACGGACGAGGGGCTTGAAGCCGTCGGCCTTTATGCGCTTATAGTCGGTGGCGTTTTTATCTATCAGGTAGTATTTGGTTATGCCGTCATCCATCTTTGATGAATAGCGGAAAAGATACTCGGAGCTGTCGCCGCCCTTATATATCTTATCAAAGAACATCCATATCTTCTTTTTGCGGTAGATGGGCCTTGTCACCCAGTAAGCGAGCCTGCCGAAGAGCGCACGCAGGTCAAGCTTTGAGTGACCCTCGATGAGCTGCAGGAACATTCTCAGCTGCCTGTAAAAACGCTCGCCTTTGCCGCTTCTTTTTATCCAGATAGCGCCCTTGCTGTGGAAGAGTATGTATTTACTGGTCATAGGCCAGTACATCCACACCAGCTTGCCCGAAATGCGGGAGGTGTGGGATTTATACTCGGGGTTGATGTTATAGTATTTGCCGTTATATTTAAGTGCGAAGGAGAGCCTGTATATATCCTCCTCCTCATCAATGGGGATACTCAGGTGGAAGGAGCGCAGTTTATATGCCGAGCAGCCGAATATCTTGGTTATGGTATAGCGCTGATTATACACCGGCAGTATATCCTTATCATCAAGCCTTGCTATGAGCTTGCACTTGGTTTTGGGGAATGTATCGGGGAAGGTGGCATCTATCTCGAGGGTGCCGTTAACATAGTTCATAAACACTATGTTTACCTTCATATCATCAGTTCTTGCAAGAACAACGCCGCTGTATGCAAAGTAGAGTGTCCCCGAGCCCTGCACAAGCTGCTCGGGCGAGTCGTCAAAGTCATTCTTTATCCGCACCAGCAGGTATTTGAGCTCGGCTGAATAGCGGCACATCTCGGCTGCATCGACGTTTAATATGACCTCGTCTTCAAGGCATTTGAGCAGCAGCGAGATATCCTGCATATAAGCCATAGCCTCCTGCTCATCGAGGACGTGCTTGTTGCGGTTATTGAGGTTAGCATCTATCCTTGCATATATCATAAACAAAAGGAAATACTGCACGAACTTGGGTATCCTGCCGTGGCTGCGTTTTACCTGCCTTGCAAAGTCGGTGAAGCGGCGGCAACTGTCGTAATACCACGCCCTGTCATACACGCCCTGAAAGAGCCTGTATTCGTTATCGTAGGGGGTGCAGTAGGTATAGGTGCAGCCCTTTGCGAAGCAGACCATGCTGTTTAGCATAAGCACACGCATGATAAAGAGCTTGACCGCATCGCAGCCGAGTGCGGGGTCGATACTGAGTGCTGCGAGTATATTTGATTTGAACACCGTGCCCTCCAAAAACCAGGGGAACTTATCGTGTACCTTGGTAAGGTCGATAACGTTCATGAGCTTGTTCCTGTCGGAAGAGAGCTTATCGTTTGCGGATATCGTTTCATACTCAAAGCGCTTTGAGCCGAAAGCCACCGAGCAGTCGTGCTTCTGCATAAGGTTTATGCACTTTTCAAAAAGCGAGGTGTCAAAGATATCGCCCGAGCGCACTGTGGTGAAATAATCGCCCGTAACAGCTGCGAATGAGCTTTTCAAAAGCTCATTGATATCATCGCTCTCAGCGGCGATATACTCCGCCTCGAGGAAATCGTCTGCCGCCTCCTTGAAAAAAGCCTCACCGCTGCCCGCATTATCCGCAAAGATAAGGTGCAGCTTGTCCTGCAGGGAATTTGCATTTTTTACGCAGTCGAGAGTTTTATTTGACAGCTCGACGTTTCCGTCATAAATGAAAATAACCGATAGCTTCAATTTTTGTTGCTCCTTTTGATTTGTTTTGTTATCTTTCTGTTATATCTCCAAGGTCGAGCCTGATGATATCGTGGCTGATATGCCGCTTTGAAAGCGGCGGAAGTGCTTCATAATCACCGTAGAGGTAGGAAAGGTATTTCTCATACTCTCTGATAACGGGGAAGCGCCTGCCCTCAAAATCAAGCTCTGTATATTTTTCAAACCATGCCGACGGGAAAGCGCCCCTGTTCATATGCTGCCCCCAGCCGTCGTACATATAGCCTGTGTCTTTTTTATAGAAGTCGATAATGCCCTTTTGCAGCCTGCACAGAAAGCCCATTGGCAGAGCACGCTTTAGCGCCGTTGCCGCCATGCGGATTGCGGGGTTGAGCTTACTGCCTTTAGCACCCCTTACATCGCTGCCGTTCCATTTGTTATACACAAGGCTCCTTGCGCATTTGGTAAATAACATATGCGCCCGCTGCCCTGCCTTTGTTTTAGCAGTGAAGCTGTGGCGGAAGATGTCTATGAATATGCCGTTGTGTATATTATCGAGCTTATCCGTCATCTCTGTGGTCATTAGTGTGCCGTTTAAGCGAACCTTTGTGAAGAAGTAGTTGCCCTTGTCTGTCTGCGGGGTCTGCAAAAAGAACTTATCGTCATATTTATCGCCGAGCGTGCAGAACTTATCAAAATCCTCGGGGCTCATCATAATATCAATATCATAATCCCAGGGGATAAAGCCGCCGTGGCGGGCAGCCCCCAGCAGAGTGCCGCCCGCAAGGGAATAGCGTATGCCGTTTTCTCTGCACACACGGTCAGTCTCTTCAAGTATCATAAGCTCACGCTTTTGAAGCGTCAGAAACTCATCGCTCTTAGCATCACTAAAGCAGAACACGCCCTCACAGCCGCCGTCAAGGTAAGCGTTGAGCTCCTCAGCGTCGTCTTTCGGGATAAGGCGCTCAAAGCCTGCACCACGCACGCTCGCCTCGGAGTAAACGCCGCCCGGCTTGCCCTTTATCAGCACCCAGAGCGCTAATCTCAAAAGGTCGGTGACATAAAGCCCGCTGTCGCTTTCATTGACAAGCAGGAGGGAAGCCTTGGTGCTGCGGCTGCGCAGCTTTTCGGCGGTATGCCTGCTTGCGGTTATTATGACCGCACGGTATATATCATCATCAAGCTGCGGCTCGTTAAATGAAAGCGCCGTGGCTGCCTTACTGTCATAAACGCCCAGTATCTCCAGTGCGCCCTTTGCAAGCTCTGCCCCCCTGCCGTCGCCGATGATACGCACATCGGGCAGGTCGGTCAGGCGCTTGTCTTCTTTAAGGCGCAGGGCGATATCTAAAGCTGCCTGCTCATACATCTTCTTCTAAAATGCCCACTGCACGCCTTATACCCTCGTGCAGATCGACTCTTGGCTGCCAGCCCAGCTGTGTGAGCCTGCCGCTGTCGAGTATCTCGGGGGTCTTTGTGAAGTCCTGCACAGGCTCTGCCTCGTCTTCTTTATTAGCGAAGGAGAGGTGTATATCCCTCTCGGGGAAGACCTCGCAGGCTGCCTTTGCAAAGCCCCTGATAGTTACATCAGATGCGGGGTTTGCTATATTGTAGGGGGTGGCGTTCTCGCCGTCGAGCATTATCTTAAGAAGTGCCGTGCAGGTATCTGTCACATAGCAGAAAGAGCGGAGCGGTGCGCCGCTGCTCTTGAGCAGGATATCCTGCTTTCTTACTATATTTGCGATAAACTGCGCCCACACCCTGTCGTCCTCCAGGCTCGATGCGCCGTAGATGTAGGAGGGGCGTGCTATCTTGATGCTCATACCATACTGCTTGGCGTAGCTTGCAGCGAGAGTCTCGGAAGCCCGCTTGCCGATGGCGTAGCAGTTTTTATAGCTTGTGTGGTCAACCACGCCGATATCTGATTCATAGATACGGTCATTGCCTGTTGCAAGTGCGCCGTATACTTTGAGCGAAGACACGATAAGAGTGGTAGCATTATTGGCTCTTGCAAGCTCCAGCACATTCTCGGTGCCTGAGAGGTTTGCTTTTATAGTGCCTACGGGGTCATTCTCAAACTGTATATTGCTCGCCTGGCTTGCGGCGTGAATAATGAAATCCATACCCGTAGCGTTTATAAACTTTGTCACGTCTGAAACGTTAAGGCTCAGGTCAAAGCGCTTGAGCATATCGCCGTACTTGGCATATGCACGCTCCTTGTTTCTTACGTGTGCTATTATGCTTATATTGTCATCAAAGAGGTCATTCCTGACCATGAGCGCCATTGTCAGGTGGCAGCCTATAAAGCCGCCGGCACCTGTTATCATAACGGTCGAGTCTTTAAGCCTTTCCCAGTCGATAAGGGGGGAGGTGGCTATCTCGTAAAGGTCTTTATAAACGCCCTTTCTGACTAAGCTTTCTATCTCATAAGCCATACTTTAACTCTTCCTTTGCAAATTTCTTGTAGTTTTCATAGTAGAACTGTGACCTGAGCGTCGTTAAGTCCTCGGGGGTGGTCACCTTGATGTTGAAGCGCTCGCCTATGAAGATATGAACGCTCTCGCCCAGCTCTATGAAAAGCTCGCTGGAGGATACGGGGTTTGTGATGCCCCTCTTATATGCCTCGTCATGCGCCCAGAGTATGCGCTCCATAGTATAGCCCTGGGGTGCCTGGGTGATATACATAGTGCTGCGCTGGTAGCTCTTGGCACAGTTCTCGCCGTCCTCAGAATAGAGCAGCGAGTCGATAGCGGGGGTTACGGGGACTGCCGTTTTATACTTTCTTGTATCGTTTATGCAGTTGGTGATAAGCTGCTCTGAGAGCATGGGGCGAACGCCGTCGCAGATGAGGATTATATCATCATCGTTTTTCTGGAACTCGGCAGTTGCCACAACGCCGTTGTGTATCGAATCAAAGCCGTTAGCGCCGCCGGGGACGATAGCCTTTACCTTGGGCACGTTATACTGCTTTATAAGGTCTTTGAGGTAGTCGATCCAGTCCTCCTTACAGGCGATGACTATGGCATCGACCTCGGGGTGGCGTGCAAAGTGCCCCATTGTGTGTATTATGATAGGCATACCGCCCACCTCTAAAAACTGCTTGGGCATATCAACTGATTTCATACGGGCACCTATACCGCCCGCAAAGAGCATTGCTGTTATCATTACTCATCTTCCTTTCTATATCATACCTATTGTTTTCATTATTCGTTTGGTGGCTCTGCCGTCGCAGCAGCCCATGTGGAAGCGCTTGAACTCTTCAAGCTCCTGCCGCTGCCGCTCATAAAGCTCGTGCCTTACGGCAGCTATCAGCCCGCCGCCGTCTTTCACCACCGTGGTGGGGAATTTATTTACATCGGCATAGAAGCCGACTTTGCTGACATACTCCTCATAATCGAGGGCGAAAATGACAAAGGGCTTTTCAAATATGCTGTAATCAAACAGCACCGATGAAAAGTCGGTTATCATCAGGTCTGCCACAGGCAGCAGCCGCTCGGTTGGGATATCGCAGCTTTTGCTGCCGCAAAAGCGCTCGTAGTGGGGGTGCAGCTTCTTCACAAGGAAGAACTCATCCTGCCCCTCAAAAGCGGCATCTACCGCATCTTCGCCTATCATCTCAGGCTCGGCAGCGCTGCCACGGAATGTTGGGGCGTAGAGGACTATCTTTTTGCCGAGCGCCTCGGGGTATTCCTCATAAAACTCACGCTCACAGTTTTTTAAGAAGCTCTTGTTATAATACATATCGCTCCTTGAAATGCCTGTTGCCTGCACCACACTCTCGGGCTGGCGCATCATGCGTGTGAACACAGGCACACAGCAGGGGGCGCTGACCGTGAGCAGGTCGTAATTTGCGAAGACGTTGCCCTTATAGTATTCGGGAACGGAGTAGGGCTGGTCGTAGCCCGACTTTTTCAAAAGCCCCCCCGAATGCCACAGCTGTACGACTGTCGTTTCACTGCGCTTTTGGCAGGAGGAAACGGGCAGGAAGTTATCGCAGATAAAGACGTATTCCGCCCGTGCGTAGAGCTTCATAAAATCGCTCAGCCAGCGGGTAAGCTCACTCTTTGGCATTTTGGTGAAGTCTCTGCACCGCACCTTTACGTCATAGCGCCCGAGCGCCTTTACCTCGGCGTATATCTTCTTCATTGAGAAGGGCAGCCTGTCGCTGTGCGAGTCTGCAAATATCACAAGCCCCTTTTGTATGCTGCCCCGTGCCGCCCGTTTATATACAAGCGGCAGGTAGGTGTGCTGAAGGAGCATTTTCATCTGTTCTTTAGCTATCAGCTTCAAGCTCAAAACGGCGCACCTCCTAAAATTACATACTTCATTTAATTATAACATAAATATAGTAAAAAGTCAAACTGAAAACTCCCGAAAATACGCAGTTTCGGTCGGTTTTTTTGGGGTATTGGCACAAAAGATAAGCGCTTTGGCGGGGCGGGGGCTGCTTTTTGGGGAAACCCTTTTGAAAAAGGGTTTCCCCCAAACCCCTTTCCTAAAACTTTTGAGTTTGTTTTTCCCCAATGGGCAGGAGCCCCTTGGGGAAAAACGAAAGTCATAAGACTTAAAAATGGATATAAGAAAAAGCCCTTTTCAGAAGAGTTTCCCCCCAAAAAAGTTCACGCCGGGTCAAAGCACTTATCTTTTACGTCATCACACAAAAAAGACCACCGCAAAAGCAGTGGTCTTTGATATCGGTATTCTTAGAACTCTATCTTCGAGTAAAGGCCTGCGGACTTCATGGAATCCTCGGGCTTGGGCTTTTTGTAGTCCTTCTCGAAAGATGTTGTAATGTCGAAATGCGCTCTGGGCTTTCTGTCGTTTCTTCTGCCGCCACGTCTGTCGCCGCCTCTGCGGTCATTATTGTAGCCTCTGCCGCCGCTGCGCTTCTCGGTGGAGCTGATTATTACCTTTCTGTAAGGCTCTTCGCCTGTCGAGCGGCTTGTAACGCCCTCTGTCTCAGATAC
>JAFYET010000065.1 GCA_017544125.1 Ruminococcus sp.
CATAGTTGCTGGTATGGCTCAGTTGGTAGAGCAGCGCATTCGTAATGCGCAGGTCGCCGGTTCGAGTCCGGCTACCAGCTCCAAGTAATAATCCTCTTAGCGCAAGCTAAGGGGATTTTTTGCAGCTCATTCGTAAGTGCGAACTCTGTTCGCACAGTGCAGAGTCGCAGGTTCGAGTCCCGTCACAAGCTCCAAGAAAAATCCCCCGATGAAAGGTCGGGGGATTTTTGTATTATTCACTATTCATTATTCACTAATCACGCAACAGTACCTTTATATTATTTCATCTGTTCTTACCCTTGTCACCATATCATCAAGCAGCCTGCTGCCCTTTGTCAGCCCCTCGCAGGCGGCGGCAAGGGTGTAGCCGTCAAAGTGCTTCATCACCGCCGGGAAGCTATCAGCAGTCGTGTCTGCCTTTTTCATATCCGTCGCAATGCCTACACCAAGCATTTTAAGGTAAGCCTCTTTCATGCACCATATGCCCCGGAATGTAAGCTCGGGGTCGTCTGAGGCAGCTATCAGCGCTCTCTCGGCATCGCTGCATACACGCTTTATAAGGCTGTCACGAAGCCTTACAGGGTGCTGTATATCCACCCCTGCCTCGCTATGCGCTATTGTGCAGACGCAGCCGTTTTTGCAGTGGCTTATGTTAAAGAATATATCATCACGCCCTGCGATAAAGGGCTTGCCCCCCTCTTTATGATCAAGCGAAAAGCTCTCTATGCCAAAGTCTTTTCTAAGCCCGTATTCAAGCAGCCTGTATGACACGCCGCACATCACCCTGTCGCTGAAGCTGCGGTATCTTAAAGCCTTCTGCCGCCTCTGCTCGGGCAGCGAGGCTATCATATCATCATAAGCCCGCCCTGTTACGAGCTGCGGCTCATCAAACAAATAAATGCGCATTTTCATCACCTTTTTATATTATATCACAAATTGCGATTTTTTCAACCCATGCAATAATTAAATCATATAAAAATATAGCATAATTGACTTTTATAATTGTTGATAAGGTCAATTGATTTTATCAAACGTCGGGGTTATAATAAATATAACAGATATTTCCTGTTGCAAATAAACCCACGGAGGTCGAAACAAATGCTAAAAAACATCGGCGGTATGACCTATGACTGCTACCCACTGACATCTGCACAGCTTTTAAACCTCTCGCTCGTTAAGGAAGGCACTGACGGCGAGGTCGAGAATATCGGTGCAGGCAACTACCTGCAAATTGACCTTAATATCGCAGCCCTGCGTGAAGCACTCAACCGTGCTGTCGAGCGCTGCGAATCAATGCGTATGCGCATATGGAAGGACCCCGACACAGGCGAGGTCTGGCAGTATGTAGTTCCCTATCAGAATGAGTATTTCGAGTATTATGACTTCTCAGCCTGGAATGAGGATAAGATAACGCAGGTGCTCAATAAGTGGACATCACAGCCCTTTGACCTCTACGGCGGCAAGCTCTCACGTATAGTTATAGTGTCGCTGCCAAACGGCTTCAACGGCTTTTACTATAACGTTCACCACGCTTGTATGGATTCAAGCTCGGTAATAGCCTTTACAAGAGATGTTATCGAGATATACTGCTCGCTTTTATACGATATGCCCTACCCCAAGCCTATGGCATCATATATCGAATCTGTCAAGAGAGATATGGCATATGAGGGCAGCAAAAAGCAGAAAAAGGACGAGGAATACTGGCAGCAGCAGCTTTCGCAGAAAGAGCCTATGTATACCGACTATACAGGTCCCGGCAGGCTTATGCAGCTGAGAAAAGACAATAAGAATAAAAAGCAGCGCTGGGGGCTTTTAGCAAGCTCTGACGGCAACGGCAACACCATAACCTATGAGCTTGATGTTGACTCGACCATGAAGATAATGGAGTTTGCAAAGCAGTATGACCTGCCTGTCAGCGCCGTTATCCTGCACGCAATAAGAACAGTGCTTTGCAAGTTCAACAACAATGAGAAGGACATTACCATAAGCGACCTGGTAAGCAGACGCTCGACCCTTGCCAACAAAAAGTGCGGCGGCGTGCGTATGCACTGCTTCCCGCTGAGAACGGTGATGCCCCTTAACACCACAGTTCTTGACTCTATCAGAATGATAAAGAAAGCGCAGGACGAGATATTCATTCACGCCGATTACGACCCGCTGAAGGTCTTCGGCGGTCTTGCAGAGAAGTTCGGTGCAGCAGAGGGCTCGACCTATGCAAGCGTTGACTTCACCTACCAGCCCGGCACCCTTGCAGGCATCGGGCAGACGCTCAACGGCATTGCCTTCAAGAGCAGGTGGTATTCAAGCGGCAAGCAGCCAAAGCCTATGTACATCACAGCTATGCACCGCCCCAATGACGGCGGGCTCAACTTCTACTTCGGCTATCAGACCGAATGTGCGACCCCCGAAGAGATAGAGTTCCTCTACTACTTCACAGGGCGTGTGCTTTTCAGAAGCATTGAGAACCCCAAGGCAACTCTCAAGGAAATAATCGAGATGACCTGATTTTTAGAGGTCAGAAGTCAGAGGTAAGAAGTAAGAAAACCTATATTCATGAAAAGGAGAAATATTATGTTTGACAAGTTAAAAGAGCTTATTTTACAGTATGTTGAGGTTGATGCTGACAGCATCACAGAGGATTCACGCTTTATCGAGGATCTTGGCTTTAATTCCTACGACATCATGTGTATGCTTGGCGATGCCGAGAGCGAGTTCGATGTTGAGATAAACGAGGAAGAGATAATGAAGTGCAAGACAGTAGGTGACCTGCTTGCTTATTTTGAGGGGCAGAAGTAATGGAAGAATTAAAAACGCTTAAACAGCTCGTCTATCAGGCAGATGAGCAGTATAATAATGAGATATTCCTAAAAGAATACATCAACAAGCAGATGCGTGATACGACATTTCACGATTTCCGTGTGGCGTGTGACAATATAGCAGTGTGGATACAGCACCACTTCCCCACTGATGAAAAGACGCACATAGCGCTTGTGGGCACAACGTCTTTTGAGTATCTTTCAGCCTGGTTCGGCGTGCAGTGCAGCAACAACGTGTCCGTTCCGCTTGATACCAACAACTCCCCCGAGAACATTGCCGATGAGCTTTTCCGCTCTGACAGCAAAATGGTCTTCCTTGACGAAAAGCACGTAAAGGATATTCCGCTTTTCAAGGAAAAATGCCCCGATATCAAGTATTTCGTTCACCTTAAAAAGCCGGAAGAGGGTATGCTCTTCTTGGGCGACATAGCATCGGAGTTTGCAGGGCAGAAGCCCACAGGCGACGTTAAGGAAGACGAGCTTGCGGCTATACTTTTCACATCCGGCACAACAGGTGTGAGCAAGGGCGTAATGCTCACCCACGGCAACTTTATCGACAACACCACCTGCACCCCCGATGATGACTACCACGGCGAGAAGCTGCTCACCGTGCTGCCGATACACCACGTTTTCTGCTTTACCATAGACATTCTTCACAGCCTGTGGAACGGCGTTACCGTCTGCGTTAACGATTCGCTTTTCCATATACAGAAAAACCTTAAGCTCTTTGAGCCTGAATACTGCACCTTCGTGCCTATGATAGCATCTACCATACTCGGGCGTATGCAGCAGGCAGCAAAGCGCATACCCCTCAAAAAAGTAATTGCGAGAGAGACCTTCGGCAAGAACTTAAAGGCTATCTTCTCGGGCGGCGCATACCTCAGCCCCGACATAATCGAGGGCTTTAAGAAATTCGGCATAGACATAGCCCAGGGCTACGGCATGACAGAGTGCGCACCGAGAATATGCACAGGTATAGTGGGCTGCCCCAAGCCCGACTCGGTGGGCAAGATAGTTCGTGGCTGCGAGGTCAAGACTGTTGACGGCGAGATATGGGTAAGGAGCAAGTCGGTAATGAAAGGCTACTACAAAAACCCCGAAGAGACCGAAAACACCCTCACCCCCGACGGCTGGCTCAAAACAGGTGACTTAGGTTATGCTGATGATGACGGCTATCTCTACATCACGGGCAGAAAGAAAAACCTCATCATTCTCTCAAACGGCGAGAATGTTTCACCCGAGGAGATAGAGAACAAGTTCGCAGCATTCCGCCCCATAAAGGAGATAGTTGTCTATGAAGACGGCACTGTGATAACCGCACAGATATACCCCGACCCCGACTACAAGTCAAAGGACATTCAGGCTGAGATAAGAAAGAAAGTCGATGAAGTAAAC
>JAFYET010000066.1 GCA_017544125.1 Ruminococcus sp.
GCAGGGCGTTGGTCGTCTTTATAAGCGGGTAGTCGGCGCTGTATGTGCATATGCCCATCATAGGACCGCCTATGAGCAGCTTCCATATTATATCCGTCTTGCAATCGGCATACTCGAGAATGTTTTTAAGGGGCGTGCCGATGACCGTTCTAATATTGCAGGGGGTGCGCACAGCTGTGCCGTCAACGGTCAGCCGCCTTTTCACAAGGGGCATACCCGTTTTAAGGTAGCTGTCTATAAAGCCCGCTGTCGAGACGTTCATAACGATAACGCCCTTATCTGCCGGGAACTCGCCCTCCCTTACCACAATGCCTGTGCAGGAGTAGGTTATTATCTTCTCAGCGCCCTGGGGGTATTCGTTTCTCAGCTGCTTGACGGTGATATCCGCCTCATTCATGGTGAGCTCCTGCATCTTGGCTATGGCATCGGGCTTATTGCCCTCGATGCCGATTATGCACTTGGGTATATCAAGATACTTCATAACGCTCTTAGCGCCCGAGATGACGGCCTCGGTGTTTTCGAGCATCTCTCTGTGGTCAGAGGTTATATACGGCTCACACTCAGCGCCGTTTAATACCAGATAGTCTATCTTCTTATCTTTAGCGGCTGAGAGCTTTACGTGCGTGGGAAAGCCCGCACCGCCGAGACCGCAGCAGCCCGAGTCTCTTATCTTCTCAATGAACTCCTCACGGCTGTTTATCACAGGCGGCACTACCTCGGGGCTTACCGTCTGAAGCCCGTCGCACTTGATATCCACCGTCTTGCAGACCTTGCCGTTTGCAAGCAGTATCTCGCCTATATCCGTCACCTCGCCCGACACGCTCGAGTGAACGGGGGCTGAGAGCAGGGCGTTGGTATAGCCTATCTTCTGCCCGACCTGCACCTTATCGCCTTTTTTGACGAGCGGCTCACAGGGGGCACCCATGTTCTGCTCCATCATTATGCGCACGCTCTCAGGCAGCGGCAGCTCGAGTGTTTCCGACCTTGCGGTGTTCTTTTTTCCTTTAACGTGTATACCTCGAAATAGCATCTGTTCAGTTTCCTCCGCCTTTGCTCCCCTTCATTTTTATCTTACCTTCAAGCGAGGGGGAATAGTATATCTTTTTATCATTATCAACAGCTATTACCTGTATGCTGTCATCGTTCAAATATTTATCAAGCCCTGCCTTACCGTCTATGAATATGGCGGTAGAGAGAAAGTCGCTCTTAACGCCGCTTTTGCAGATAACGGTAACGCTTGCAAGGTCACTCTCGCAGGGGCAGCCTGTTTTCAGGTCGAGAATATGTATATAGCGCCTGCCCCCCGCTTCAAAATATCTCTCATACCCGCCCGAGGTGGAGACAAAGCACTCGCCGCTCTCGAATGTGAGCAGCAGCTCATCGGGTGAGAAGGGGTCTTTGATGCCCGTCTTAAAAGGCTCACCGTCGGGTCTTTGCCCGTAGAGCAGCGTAGACGAGCCGAGGGATACCACAGCATAGCCGTCGCCGTTTTGCTTAAGCTCGCTCTTTACACAGTCAAGGGCATAGCCCTTTGCCACAGCCCCGAAATCAAGCTGGGTGCCAAGCGGCGCATCGTAAGCGCTCCTGCCGTATCTCAGCTTATCAAAGCCCACCTTTTCAAGCTCTGCGGCTATCTCATCATCAGCAGGCACACGGGGGCTGTCGCCCGTTATGCCCCAGAGGGAAACAATCCCGCCGCAGGTGATATCAACAAGCCCGTACTGCTCATAAAGCTCCCTTGACTTATCAAAAAGCACGGCGGCGCTGCCCGAAAGGGTGGCACTGCCCTCGGTGTTGAATCTGTATACCTCGCTGCCCTCGTCATACCTGTCAAGCTCACGCCCTATGCGTGTTATGAGCATACGGTACTGCCCGATATCGCCCTCGCCCTGCATGGTTATGCTGCAAAGGGTATCCATGGCAAAAAAATCCGCCTTCATAGCTTCATTCTTTTCATCGCCGGTCTTTTTTTGCAGATAGAGCAGCATTGCGCCTATCAGCACGAGCGCCAGCGCAAAGCATATGACCACAAATGCTGTCTTGTGTTTCATTTTATTCCCTCATAAAGAGCAGGCAGGGCATCATGTGCGCTCTGCCCTTGAAATTATCTTAAAACTGTGTTATAATATATCTGTATCCTCCGGCACAAAGCTCACCGTCTCCTCGGCGGTCTTTACAAAGGCACGGAGCGCTGCCGAGTATTCGGGCGGCAGCTCTATGCGCCCCGCCTGTGCAGGGTGTACCGAAAGCCCTGCCCCGAGCAGCGTCTTAAGGTCATTAAGTGAGCGTGTGAGCGCCAAATCGAGCTGCTGCTCGCTGACGTTAAAGAGCTTGGTGCTCTTGTGCCTTGGGTTTGCGCAGTAAAGGGTGCGAAGCGTTTTATAGATGCACAGGCGTATGAAGTTTTCACACAGCACCCGCTCGCTGTCACGAAGCTGCGAGCAAAGTGAGCGCATCAGAAACAGCGCATCTTCAAGCCCTGCGGGGTCAGGCGGTGTGCCTTCACGGCTCACAGCTGCTTTCTCACCGAAGATGTAGGAGGGCGGCTTTTCATAAAGCTCACAGAGCCTCAGAATATCCCCCGCTGACAGCTCACGCTGCCCCGATTCATAGGCGGAAAGGAGCGGCTGCTTTATGCCGCAGCGCTGCTCGACCTGCTTCTGGGTGAGCCCCTTTTCACGCCTTGCATCACGCAGGCGCAGGCGTGCCTCACAAAGAGCATCATCTACGCTTTGAGCCACACCCTCACCCCCGAAAAACAGATTTTTGCATACACATTTATTATATTATATTTTTTACAATTTGTAAATAGTAATAATCACTATAAATACCTGCGCCCCCCGCCCGTTGTGGGTGCAATATGGAATAACGGAGTTGATAACGATATGAAGGGCTACAGACTACAGCTGATACGCCACGGTATAACACAGGCAAACCTTGACGGAAGATACATAGGCACCACCGACCTGCCCCTTTGCAGCGAGGGCTCGGCAGAGCTTTACAAGAAAACGGAGGAGTATGATTACCCCTATGTTCAGCGTGTATACTGCTCGCCGCTAAAGCGCTGCACACAAACGGCGGCGCTTTTATACCCCAACGCCGAGGTAGTGATAGTTGATGAGCTAAGGGAAATGGACTTCGGGCTTTTTGAGAACAAAAAGGCTGAGGAGCTGATAAACGACCCCGCATACAAGAAATTCATGCAGGGGGGCATCGACAACCCGCCCCCCGAGGGCGAGAGCATGAAGAGCGTGGTAGAGCGCTGCTATGCTGCCCTTGCAAAGATGCTCGGCAATATGATGAGCAGCGGGCTGACAAGCTGCGCTGTCGTCACCCACGGCGGCATAATCATGAATATGCTAAGCTGCTTCGGTATGCCCAAGCTCGACCCGTCGCAGCTGTCATGCGATTTCGGTGAGGGGTTTGAGATACTTATATCGGCTTCGATGTGGCAGCGCTCAAACTGCTTTGAGATACTCGGCAGAGTGCCGTTTGTAAAGGACGATGATGAAGAAGATGCTGACTAACAAGCAGATATCTGAAAAGGCAAGGGGCATATACCGCCGCTACTGGGGGCAGGGGCTGGTGCTGCACTTTTATCTTCTGTTCGTGCTGATGCTCATTCTTGCCACGGCAAGGGTGTTTGAGCTTTTATACAGCTCGGGCACGCCGCCCTTCAACTACATCAAGCAGTATGTGCCGAGATCGACACGGTTTGCTTTCTTGGGGCTCGTGGGGGCGGTCATGGTCATGTTTATATACATACCCACCACATATATGCTCAGGCGCTATTTCATAGGTATGATCTCAAGCTACAAGATAAGCACCACAAGGCAGTTTTTCGGCGCAAACCTGCCTGCCACCAACGCTATCTCGATTAAATGCGCCGCTGCCATGCTGTTTTTGAAGATATGCACGCTTTTGCCTGCGGCACTAAGCTCATATATAGTCTACCGCTGTGCATTCGTGGCAAGGCTTGAAAACTTAAGCAAGCTGGTACTCATAGTATTCATGCTATCACTCGGCTTTACGCTGGTGTGGCTGGGCTTCTGGATAAAATACTGCATATCACTATCCCTGACAAGATACATTGTGACCTTAAGCCCCAAAATGAACATCTTTGATGCCTGCGACCTCTCATGCAGGATAATGGATTCAAAGCACCTGCTGTTTATATCCTTCTGGGTGTATAATCTGAGATATTTAGTGCTTTGCGTACTGGTGTTCCCCATATCGCTGGCATTACCCTTTGTCAAGATATCCTACACCCTGTTTGTAAAGGAGCTTCTCGGGCAATACTGGCAGGATAAATACCCGCTGATGATAGAAAGGTGGCGGCGCAGAAGTGCAGCACACATTTAAGGCGCTGAAAAAGCAGCGCCTCAGCAGCTTTTTGTCGCAAAACGGCGTGTCACGCTCGCTTATGTGCTGCCTTAAGCAGGTAGAGGGTGGCATCACCGTAAACGGCACCCCCGCCCACACAGACTATATGCTGAGCCCCGGCGACATCGCAGCAATAAACGAACCTATCGAGCATCAGACAGACATTGCCCCCGCAGAACAGCCGGGGGCTTCGGTGCTTTATGAGGACAGCGAGGTGGTAGTTTTTGACAAGCCGCCCTTTATGCCCACCCACCCCTCGCACAAGCACAGCACAGATACGCTGGCAAATCACTACGCATTCATCACGGGGGGCGATGTGTTTCGCTGCATAAACCGCCTTGACAGGGACACCTCGGGCTGCTGCCTGATAGCCAAGAGCCGCTACTGCGCAGGGGTCATAGGCGAGGGGCTGCAAAAGACCTACTACGCCGTGTGCGAGGGCGTTCCAAAGCAGGAGGGGGTCATCGAGCTGCCGATAGGGCGAAAGCCGGGCTCGATAATCGAGCGTGAATGCACCCCCGGCGGGCAGTATGCAAGGACGGAGTACCGGCTTATCAAAACAAACGGCAGATATTCCCTTTGCGAAGTGACGCTGAAAACAGGACGAACTCATCAGATACGGGTGCATTTTTCAGCCATAGGGCACCCGCTGGCAGGCGATGATATGTACGGCGGCAGCCTTTCAGACATCGACCGTCAGGCGCTGCACTGCGGGCGGCTGATATTCACCTCCCCCGACAAGGGTCGTGTGACTGTGATATCCGAGCTTCCGAAAGTCATGAGAGCTCTGCTTAACGATTAAGTAAATGCCCGAACCGATGATGCGGGCAGATTTTGTTAAATGTTTACAGAAATTATCGCTTCTTACCGCTCGGTTTATTATAAAAGCAATAATAAAATTACCTCTCTTTTGTTAAATTATGAATATCAAACGTTTTCTTCATAGATTATTAACCGAAAGTTTTTCGTTTATCTATCAAAACGTTTTCGTAAAGGTGTATAATTATAGTAGAAAATAAAAGTACAAATTATCGTACTTATCTCATGATCTTTACGGTGAGCTGACAGAAAGGAGAGTGCGCATCATGCTTAAGAAGTTTTACATCACAAAGGCATCGGGTGACAATGCAGGCGGGGTAACCGCTCCGGGTCTTGACAAGTTCCAGAGAATGGAGCAGCTTAACGATATGCTGCACCTCGGCTGGGTCATCAAGGAGTTCAAAAACGACGGAAGTGAAAGCTACTTCCTGCTTGAAAAGGCTTAAAAACATATGCGGCAGGTAACACTGCCGCTTTTTATTTATGGGCATAAGGGCATTGACAAAAGATGATATTTAGGCTATAATTATAAAAAAATCATGGGGGCGTTTTTATGGGAATCTTATTTGGCTCAGAGCTTATTGACGGGATAACTGCTGCAACTATCATCATACGCTTCATATTCGCTATTGCGGGAATGTTTTTGTGGGGGTTCGTCTGCAAGCACATAGTAAAGAGCAAGGGCTATCCCGACAGCGAAAACAAGGGCTTCTGGTGGGGGTTCTTCCTTTCGTGGATAGGGCTTATAGTCTGCATTACCAAGCAGCCCTACGGTGACCCGATGAACAGGTTCAACCAGTTCGGGCAGAATAACCAGTTCGGGCAGAATAACCAGTTCGGGCAGGGCGGCTTTAATAACTTCAATAACAATAACGGCTTTGGCAATAATAACGGCTTTGGCGGTTATAACGGGCAGCAGGGCGGCTATCAGCAGCCACCCGCTTATCAGCAGCCCACATATCAGCAGCCCACATACCAACAGCCTACATATCAGCAGCCGACTTATCAGCAGCCGCAGACCTATCAGCCTGATTTTTCGCAGCCCGAGTTCGGGCAGCCTGACGACTACTATCAGCAGGACGCAAGTGCTTCAGACAAGCACTACGACAGCGGTGCTGAAATGGACGGCATTGACCCCGGCAAGATGAAAGACCTTGACGATATGTTCAAATAAATCTACCGCCATAGTTCCCGAAGTGGGCGCTATGGCGTTTTTCCTGAAAGGAGAGGCAGTATGGAAGAATTCATAAGGCTTGATGAGAGCCACACAGCACAAATGGCAGCGCTTTTCAAAAGCGCCTTTGAGGGCGACCCGTGGAACAATGACTGGACGGATGAAACGCAGCTTATCGCCTACATAAAAGACATAGCCGGCGCATTCAATTCGCTTAACTTCGGGCTGATGCGTGACGGGCGGCTCATTGCCATGTCGGCAGGCTCGGTGCGCCACTGGTGGGAGGGCGCAAACTACTGCTTAGAGGAATTCTGCATTGCCCCCGATCTGCAGGGAGGCGGCATAGGCACACGCTTTATGGCGCAGATAGAAAAAGAGCTGAAAGCCCTCGGCATTGCAGGGATATTCTTACAGACCGACAGCGACAAGCCCTCATACGGCTTTTACAAAAAGAACGGGTTTTCGCAGCTGACTGAGCACGTTAGTTTTTTTAAGGGGTTGTAAGATATGATAGTTCTATATCTCCCCCGTTGTGCAGGGCGACTATTTTACTGTCAGTTTATGGCATTATGATTGACAAAACAGGTTTTATACTATATAATGTCAGTAGAAATTCAAAGCGGAGGTGTTTTATGAAAAAAACAGCACTGATACTATCGTTTATCCTTACCCTCACCCTCTGTGCCTGCTCTGACGGCGGTTCGGACAGTGATACGCCCGCAGCCACCTCCGCACCCGATACTGTTGTCTCTTCAAAGGAAGAAAACTCGTCCGAGAAGGAAATCTCATCACAGCAGGAAACCCCTAAAGATGAAAGCTCTCTCAGCGATGAAGAGTTTGACCGATTAGCTAATTATTTTGAAGA
>JAFYET010000067.1 GCA_017544125.1 Ruminococcus sp.
GCAGACGGTGCAAAGAGCGCTAAGCTCTTCGGCGAGGAGATAGCGGTAAAGGCAAGGGTGCTGACCCTTCCCGGTATCAGCGGTCACGCCGACAAGAACGGGCTTGATGAGTGGATAAAGGCGATAGATGCCCCCAAAAAGGTGTTTGTAAACCACGGCGATGACAGGACGTCTGCCCTCTATGCCGAGCATTTGCAGCAGGATTTCGGGCTTGATGCGGTAGCGCCCTACAGCGGTGCGACCTTTGACCTCGTCACCGAGGTGTACGAAAACGGCTCGCCTGTGCGCAACGAGCGCAGGTTCAAGGCAGAGCCTAACACAGTCTACGGCAGGCTCGTTGCAGCAGTTGACAGCCTGACAGCCCTTGTCAAGGAAAGCTCGGGCAGGACGAATAAAGACCTTGCCAAGCTCACCGACAGCATCAATAACCTTATCCTCAAATTCAAATAAGGGGGCGGCGTGATGTTCTTTGAAAAGAAACAGCTGACCTCGTTTGAAAGCATACTGATAAGAGAATCGGGTATGCGCTTTCGTGTTGAATATGAGATAAGACCAAGCGGCGGCAATGCGCAGATAAGCCTTTACCGTATAATGATAAGAGACGGTGAGGACGTGCGTGAGCTTGACTCGCAGGCTGATATGAGCATGGGGGCTTTTTTAGAGCTTTGCAGCAGGTGTGATTTTATGAGCTGGAACGGCTTTCACGGCGCACACCCCAAAGGCGTGCGTGACGGCATAATGTTCACCCTTGAAGCCAGAGTAAACGGCGGCGAGGAGATAAGAGCCGAGGGTTCGGAGAACTTCCCCAAGCATTACAGGGAGTTTATGAGTGAGCTGAACACGGCGCTGCGAGGAAGCTGACCCTGCGCTGCTTGAAAATATATTATTAGGAGAAAAACCAATGAAAAAACTGAGTATAACATCTATAAACGACCGCTGCGAGAGCGATATGGGCGAGTTTATAGAGGAAAGCGAGAAAAAATATTCAAGAAGGATAAGAAAGGCTGCCGATATACTGGCTCAAACTCATAAGGATAAGCCTATCATACTTCTTTCGGGACCGTCGGGTGCGGGCAAGACCACCAGCGCCAAGCGTCTAGAGGAACTGCTCGATGAGCAGGATATAGAGACCTATACCATATCAATGGATAACTACTTCCTGCCCGAATCGGAAACGCCCAACGCCGTTGACGAAAACGGCAAGGTAGACTACGAGTCGCCCTACCGCATGGACATAAAGCTGTTAAACGAGCATATGATGAAGATTGCCAACTGTGAGCCTATCGAGATACCCACCTTCAACTTCGCAGAGCAAAAGCGTGAGCCGGGCTTCACCTATAAAAGAAAGCCGGGCGAGTTGGTGCTCTTTGAGGGCATACACGCACTCAACCCCGAGGTGACGAATATATCAGACGATATCGCAAACTGCATCTACGTATCGATCCGCACAAGACTCGAGCTTGATAACGGTGCGCTTTTGCACCCCTCGCATATAAGGCTCATGAGGAGGCTGCTTCGTGACAAGCAGTACCGTGGGCGTGGCTTTGAGGCGACTATGGATATGTTTGACAGCGTAGAGCGTGGCGAGAGCCTGTACATAATGCCTTTCAAGGACAGGGCGAAGATACACATCGACACCTTTATAATGTACGAGGCATCGGTTTATAAGCCTTTCCTCTACGACGAGCTGCACGAGGTATTTGAGAAGAGCGAGGATCATAAGAACCACGCTCAGATGGAGGAATTTTTAAACGCCCTCGATGCGATACCTGCCGAGAGTGTGCCTGATTACTCACTTGTGCGTGAGTTCATCGGCGGCAGCAGGTTTGAATAGAATATCAAAAACACCGGCGTGATAAGCGCCGGTGCTTTTTTGCGGCTGCCGCCGACAGGCGGCAGGGGAGTCGCCCGAACGTTGCCAGCTAAAGCCTGACTCTCTCACTCCCCGAGTATGCAGTGTGGGGGCTTTCCGGGTATCAGCTCTGCTGATACCATCGCCACCCACGCCTCTTCGGTAATGCTCCTCCTCAGACTTCTGCTATCTCTGCAACTTCCACTTTATAATAGTATATCCCCCTCAAAAAAATATTTTCAAATCCCTGCACCCATTTTCGCCCCCGGCGGGGTATTTATTACAGAAGACCAAAAAACGAAGCATATAAAAGCATAAAGTGAGGGATAATGTATGCC